>NZ_CP024904.1:900000-984905 GCF_003330765.1 Burkholderia pyrrocinia
CGGTGACCGGCTATCTCGACCCGACCTACGTGTACAACCGTGGCGCCGGCACGTCGTCGTTCCAGTTCGCGAACCATGAGAACGCGTACACCTACTACAACAGCACGTTCGGCGACGTGTTCCTCGACATCAAGAAGACGTTCGGTGTCGGTCCGACCGCACCGTCCGCGGAAATCACGCTGATGCCGAACCGTGGCGCGGGCCTGTCGATGATGACGGGCAGCGGCGCGAGCGGCCTCGACATCGTGAACTCGGCGGTCGTCACGGTGCCGCTGTCGGGCACGACATCGTTCGTCGGCGGGTTGGTGCTCGGCTTCGGCGGCTACGAGTACCAGCAGTCGAGCCAGATGCTCACGCTCACGCACAACCTGTTGTACGACTTCTCCGATCCGGGCTCGTCGATCGGCGCGGGCATCAACTACCAGAGCGCGGACGGCCACTGGGCGTGGAAGTTCTTCGTCGGCAACGAGCAGTTCCGCAGCGCGGGCGCGGTCACGCAGATTGGCGTGAACGCATTCGGTGATCCGGTCACGACCAGCAACAAGGTGCCAACCTTCACCGCGCGCGTCGACTACCTGCACGGCAGCGCGCTCGACATCGGCGGCTCGATCAACATCGGCCGCCAGACGTTGCCGAGCGCGTTCGATCCGGCGACGGGCAACGTGCGGTACGGCGTCGGCGGCAACGCGCCGAGCGCATATGGCGCGTTCTTCTTCGGCGAAGCCGATGCGACCTACACGCTCGCCGATGCGCAGTACAACGCCGAACTCGACTACGGTCAGCAGCAGCACGGCGCATTCAACGGCGGGCTGGCGCAATGGTTCGGGCTGTCGCTGCTCGCGCACCGCAAGTTCAACCTGCCGGTGGTCGGCCGCATGGGCGCGACGCTGCGCTACGACCTGCTCGTCAACCGGAAGAACGGCGGCGGTGGATCGTCGTTCGCACTGAACGGCAACGGGATGGATCCGTACAACGGCTTCGGCATCGACGCGGACTGCCTGGCGATGTCGAAGGCGAACGGCGGCGTCGGCTTCGAATGCAAGGGCGCGACGCGGCAGGCCGCCGCGTTCGACCTGCTGTTCTACCCGACCCAGCAGGTGACGGTGAAGGTCGAATACCGGCACGACTGGGCGAGCAACAAGGTCTTCCTGCGTCACGACGGGTCGTATGCGAAGTCGAACGACCTGCTCGCGACCCAACTCATCTACGCGTTCTGACGCGACGCCGTTCGCGAGTCTTACTCATGCTCAAGTTCGAAAACCAGCAACATGTTCAGTCATACTATGCAGCGACGGCCAGCGACCGGGCCCGTCACCCGCCGCTTGAAGAAGCCGTTTCCGCCGATGTCTGCGTGATCGGCGGCGGGCTCACCGGCCTGTCCGCGGCGCTCGATCTCGCCGAGCGCGGCCATTCAGTCGTGCTCGTCGAGGCGTCGCGGATCGGCTGGGGCGCCAGCGGCCGCAACGGCGGCCAGCTGATCGCCGGGTACGCGTGCGACATCGATACGTTCTCGGCCTATCTGCCGGATGACGACGTGCGGCGCGTATGGGCGATGGGGCTGGAGTCGGTCGATATCGTCAGGCAGCGGGTCGAGCGGCACGGCATCGACTGCGACCTGACCTTCGGCTACCTGACCGCCGCAAACAAGCCGCGCCACCTCGACGCGCTGCGCGCGTGGCGCGATACCGCGATGACCCGCTTCGGCTATCGCGGCTACGAGTTCGTCGAGCGCGCCGACATGCAGCGCTTCGTCGCATCGGACCGCTATCTCGGCGGCCTCCGTCACGAAGCCAGCGGCCATCTGCATCCGTTGAACTACACGCTCGGTCTCGCGCGGGCAGCGCGCGACGCCGGCGTGACGATTCACGAGGATACGGTAGCTCTTGCACTCAATCGGACGGCGCAGCATCACCGCGTCACGTGCGCGCGCGGGCACGTCGACGCCCGTTACGTCGTGCTGGCCTGCAACGCGTACCTGGGGCAGCTTGCGCCGGCGCTCGCGCGCAAGATCATCCCGGTGGCGACCTACCTGATCGCGACGGAGCCGCTCGGCGACGCGCGCGCGGCCGAGACGATGCCGGCCGATGCGGCGATCTGCGATAGCAATTCGGCGCTCGACTACTTCCGGCTGACGCGCGACCGTCGGTTGCTGTGGGGCGGCAAGGCCAGCAGCTCGACATGCACGCCGCGCGACCTCGCGGGCGCGATGCGGCGCGACATGCTGAAGACGTTCCCGCAGCTTGCCGATGTGCGGATCGACTATGCGTGGGGCGGCCTGATCGACGCGACGATGAATCGCGCGCCGCATTTCGGCCGGCTCGAACCGACCGTGTATTTCGCGCAGGGCTTTTCCGGGCACGGCGTCAACGTGACCGGCCTCGCGGGGCGGCTGATCGCGGAAGCGATCGATGCGCAGGCCGCGCGCTTCGACCTGTTCGGCCGGATTCGCCATCGCGACTTCCCGGGCGGACGCCTGTTGCGCACGCCGATGCTGGCGCTCGCGATGGCGTGGCACCGGATGACGGACCTGCTTTGACACGCGTGGGCCGGCTCGCCCGGCCGCGCGGTACCAAAGCGTTTCGAACCACTCAAACCCTGGAGGCATTCATGACCAACATCACGAATCTTGTCGACCTGATGCGGGCGCCGGCGAAGCTCACGCAGAGCCGCGTGCCGAGCGGGCTGCTGCTCGACGGCAACCCGATGCAGACGCTGTCGCATCACTACATTAGCCCGTGCGGGCAGTTCAGCTGCGGCATCTGGGAATGCACGCCCGGCCGCTGGACGATCGAGTACGACGAGTCGGAGTATTGCGAGATGCTGAGCGGCGTCGCGATCGTGCGCGATGCGGACGGCCGCGAACGCGTGTTGCGCGCCGGCGACCGGTTCGTGATCCCGCCGGGCTTTCGCGGCACGTGGGAAGTCGCCGAAACCTGCCGCAAGATCTACGCGTCGCACGCACCGCAAGCCGGGCCGTTGCGTGCGTAGTGCGCGGCCGAGTCAACCCAACCATCGAGATCAACGAGGAGCAACCCATGACCCAGGAATTGTGGCGTCTCAGTGCGGCCGAGATGGCCGCTCACGTCGCGCGGCGCGACGTGTCGGCGACGGAACTCACGCGCAGCTGCCTGCAGCGGCTTGAACAGGTGAACCCCGTCATCAACGCGATCGTCGACGTCATGGCCGACAGCGCGTTGCAGGCCGCGTCCGATGCCGATGCCGCGATTGCGCGCGGCGCGCCGGTCGGCCCGCTGCACGGCGTGCCGGTGACCGTGAAGATCAACGTCGACACGGCCGGATACGCGACGACCAATGGCGTTCGCGCGTTCGCCGGCCTGGTCGCGCAGGAGGACAGCCCGGTGACCGCGAACCTGCGCAAGGCCGGCGCGATCGTGATCGGGCGCAGCAATGCACCGGCGTTTTCGTACCGCTGGTTCACCGACAACGAACTGCACGGCCGCACGTCGAATCCGTGGGATCCGACGCTGACGCCCGGCGGTTCCAGCGGCGGCGCGGCCGCGGCCGTGGCCGCCGGCATCGGCGCGATCGCGCACGGCAACGACCTGGGCGGCTCGATCCGCTACCCGGCCTACGCGTGCGGCGTCGCCGGGCTGAGGCCGAGCACCGGGCGCGTCCCCGCGTACAACCCGACGCAGTCGAAGGACCGCACGCTCGCCGTGCAGCTCGCGTCGGTGCAGGGGCCGCTCGCGCGCACGGTCGGCGACCTGCGCATCGCGCTCGACGCGATGGCGGCCGGCGACGCGCGTGACGCGTGGTGGATGCCGGTCGCGCCAGCCGCGCGCGATGCCGTGTTCCCCGCGCGCGTGGCCGTGTGCCCGGCGCTGCCGGGCGTGCCGTCGGATCCGGTGGTCGTCGACGCGATCCGGCAGGCCGCGCGCTGGCTCGAAGACGCCGGCTGCATCGTCGAGGAGGCCGAGCCGCCGAGATTCGGCGAGGCATGCGCGCTGTGGCTGGATCTCGTGACCAACGAAGCGCTCGGCGGGCTCGGCGACGTGATCATGCAGCACGGCGACGCGGCGATCCGCACCGCGTTCGACAGCCAGCGCCGCCTCGCGGCGCCGCTGGATCTGCCCGGCTACATGAACGGCCTCGCGCGGCGTACCGCGCTGCTGCGCGACTGGCAGCAGTTCTTCGTTCGTTATCCGCTGCTGCTGATGCCCGTGTCGTGCGCGCGGCCGTTCGCGATCGACGCGGACCAGCACGGCGACGATGCGGTGCGGCGCATTCTCGACATGCAGGGGCCGCTGCTGGCGACCGCGCTGCTCGGGCTGCCGGGGCTGTCCGTGCCGACCGGCGTACACGACGGCGTGCCGACCGGCGTGCAGCTCGTCGCCGGACGCTTCCAGGAAGCGCTGTGTCTCGCCGCGGGCGAGGCGATCGAGGCGCGCGCGGGCACGTTCACGCCGATCGATCCGGTCGCCGGCGCATGACGCGCGGCCTTTCAGGAGAAAACAATTGAATCAACGGACATTCGAAGACTGGCAGGCCCGGGCGACTGCGCTGGAGATCGAAGGGCGCGCATTCATCGACGGCGCGCTGCGCGACGCGCGATCCGGCGCGACCTTCGCGTGCGTGAGCCCGATCGACGGCCGCGTACTCGCCGGCGTTGCCGACTGCGGCGCGGACGACGTCGATGCGGCCGTGGCGGCGGCCCGCCGCGCGTTCGACGCGCGGGTCTGGGCGGGGCAGAATCCGCGCGCCCGCAAGGCCGTGCTGCAGCGCTGGGCCGCGCTGATGCGCGAGCACCTCGACGAGCTGGCGTTGCTCGAAACGCTCGATACCGGCAAGCCGATCGCCGACACGACGGCCATCGACGTGCCGGCCGCCGCGCACTGCGTCGAATGGTATGCGGAAGCGATCGACAAGGTGGGCGGGGAGGTCGCGCCGGCCGATCATCATCTGCTCGGGCTCGTCACGCGCGAGCCGGTCGGCGTCGTCGCGGCTGTCGTGCCGTGGAATTTCCCGCTGCTGATGGCCGCGTGGAAGTTCGCGCCGGCGCTCGCGGCCGGCAACAGCGTGGTGCTCAAGCCGTCGGAGAAGTCGCCGCTGACCGCGATCCGCGTCGCGCAACTGGCGTGCGACGCCGGCGTGCCGCCCGGCGTGTTCAGCGTCGTGCCAGGCAGCGCGGCGCCGGGACAGGCGCTGGCGCTGCATCGCGACGTCGACTGCATCGCGTTCACGGGATCGACCCGCACCGGGCAGCAGATCATGACCTGCGCCGCGCAGTCGAACCTGAAGCGCGTGTGGCTCGAACTGGGCGGCAAGTCGCCGAACATCGTGTTGCCCGATTGCCCCGATCTCGACCGCGCCGCGCAGGCGGCGGCCGACGCGATCTTCTTCAACATGGGAGAGGTGTGCACGGCGGGCTCGCGGCTGCTCGTGCACCGCGACATCAAGGACGCGTTCGTCGCGAAGCTGGTCGAGGCCGCGCGACGCTTCGCGCCCGGGCATCCGCTCGATCCCGCGACGACGATGGGTGCGATCGTCGATCGCGCGCAGCTCGACCGCGTGATGCGATATATCGATCTCGGGCGCGACGAGGGCCGCCTCGTGACGGGCGGCGCGAGGGTGCGGGAAGAGACGGGAGGGCTCTACGTCGAGCCGACCGTGTTCGAAGTGACGCCGGACGCGACGATCGCGCGCGAGGAGATCTTCGGGCCGGTCTTGTCGGTGATCGAATTCGACGATGTCGATGCGGCCGTGCGGATCGCCAACGACACCGAGTACGGGTTGGCCGCGGCCGTCTGGTCGGCCGATCTCTCGACCGCGCATGCGGTCGCGCGGCGCCTGCGTGCGGGCACCGTGTGGGTCAACTGCTACGGCGACGGCAGCGACGACCTGAACTTCCCGTTCGGCGGCTACAAGCAGTCGGGCAATGGTCGCGACAAGTCGCTGCACGCGCTCGACAAATACACCGAGCTGAAATCGACCATCGTCCGGCTTTAGCGTCCGGCGCGACGCGCAGCCTTCGCAACGAGGCCGCGCGTCGCCTGCATCCTGCGCGGCTTACTGCTCCGCGCCCGCCGTGTCCGCCGTTTCGCCGAGGAACCCGCCGCTCTGGTGCGCCCACAGCGCCGCATAGATGCCGCCGGCCTGCAGCAATTGCTGATGCGTGCCTTCCTCGACGATGCGCCCTTCGTCGAGCACGATCAGCCGGTCCATCGCCGCGATCGTCGACAGCCGGTGCGCGATCGCGATCACCGTCTTGCCGCTCATCAGGCTGTCGAGGCTGCGCTGGATCGCGACTTCGACCTCGGAATCGAGCGCGCTGGTCGCTTCGTCGAGCACGAGGATCGGTGCGTCCTTGAGCATCACGCGCGCGATCGCGACGCGCTGCCGCTGGCCGCCCGACAGCTTCACGCCGCGCTCGCCGACCTCGACGTCGTAGCCGCTGCGGCCGTGGCGGTCGCGCAGCCGGTCGATGAACTCGGACGCTTCCGCGCGCACGGCCGCGTCGTGCATCTCGCGCTCGGTCGCGTCGGGTCGCCCGTACAGCAGGTTCTCGCGCATCGTCCGGTGCAGCAGCGACGTATCCTGCGTGACCATCCCGATCGCGCTGCGCAGGCTGTCCTGCGTCACGTGCGCGATGTCCTGCCCGTCGATCCGGATCGTGCCGCCCCCCACGTCGTAGAAACGCAACAGCAGGTTCACGAGCGTCGACTTGCCGGCGCCCGAGCGGCCGATCAGGCCGATCCGCTCGCCCGGCCGGATCGTCAGGTTCAGCCCGTCGAACACCGCGCGGTCGTTGTCTTCGTGTGCGAACTGCACGTTGTCGAACACGATCCCGCCGCGCTGCACGGCGAGCGGCTTCGCATCCGGTGCGTCGACCACGCTGTGCACCTTCGTCAACGTGTTGATGCCGTCCTGGATCGTGCCGACGTTTTCGAACAGCTCGGTCATCTCCCACATGATCCAGTGCGAATAGCTCGACAGGCGCAGCGCCATCGCGATCACGGCCGCGACGACGCCCGCGCTCACCTCGCCGTGCATCCACAGAGTCAGAGCAAGACCGGTGGAGCCGACCAGCAGCAGCGTCGACAGCAGGTGGTTGACGATCTCGAACGCGCTGACGAGACGCATCTGCGCGTCGCCGGTCGTCTTGAACGCTTCCATCGCGCGCCGCGCGTGATCGGCTTCCCGCCGCGTGTGCGAGAACAGCTTGACGGTCGTGATGTTCGAATACGCGTCGGTGATGCGGCCCGTCATCAGCGCTCGCGCGTCGGCCTGCCGGCTGCCGACCGCACCCAGGCGCGGCACGAAATACGCGCACGCCACGCCGTAGCCGAGCGCCCACAGCACGAGCGGGATCATCAGCCGCCAGTCGAAGCTGGCCGCGAGCACGAGGATGCCGATCAGGTACGCGGCGACGCCGATCACGACGTCGACCGACATGAACAGCGCGTCGCGCACGGCGAGCGCGGTCTGCATGATCTTGGTCGTCACGCGGCCCGCGAATTCGTTTGCGTAGAACGACAGGCTCTGGTCGAGCATCAGCCGGTGAAACAGCCAGCGCAGCCGCATCGGGAAGTTGATCGCGAGCACCTGGTGCTTGACCATCGTATGCAGCGCGATCAGCAACGCGCTGCATACGAGGATCGCCGCGAAACCGGCGAGCGTGCCGAAGTGCCGGCCGCCGAACTCCGCCGGCGCCGCCGACGACAGCCAGTCGACCACGCGCCCCATCATCGCGAACAGCGCGGCTTCGTACGCGGCCAGCGCGGCCGATGTCAGCGCGATCAGCAGGAGCCAGCTGCGAGCGCCTTTCGTGCACGCCCAGACGAACGAGAAGAATCCCGTCGGCGGCGTGACGGGATCTTCGAGCGGGAAAGTCGGCAGGCGCCGTTCAAACCACGAATACATTGACTGTTCTCCTTGTTCGGTCCGACGAAAGCGGGTGGGCCGGTGATGCTTGTGCCGGATGCGATGCGGTGCGATGTCGGGGCGCTGGCGCGCACGTCCGCCCGATCGAAGATTGCATCGTTGTCGCGTCGCCGGGCGGCCAGTGTCGCATCGATTCGATCCGGCTGCAGGCCGGTTGCCTGGTGCTGCTGTCAGCGGCTGTTGCGACTGCGGTGAGCGTGATGGCGCTGGCAGTCACGAAAGATTTTCTTTTTCTTCGCCCAAGAATATCGCGGTTGAGAAACCGGCCGCTCCTGTCAAGAATTCCATTCACCTGGACGTATCCCGTGCAGGGGCCAATGCGAAATTTCTAGAGGAGTGGTGCATGAGCAAGGTACGAGTCGTCCCGTGGCAAGACGGGGAGCCGGTCCCGCAGGCGTTGCTGGCCGGCATGCGCGCCCGCAGGCCGAACGGTGAGCTGATCGGAATCGATCGGGTGCTGCTCAGGAGTGTTCCGCTCGCGACGGGCTGGAACGAATTGCTGCGGAGAGTCCGTACGGAATTCAGCCTGGCACTGCAGTACCGTGAGTTGATCATGCTGCGCGTGGCCGTGCTGAACGAAGCCGGATTCGAATGGGACGTGCACTATCCGGCCTATCTCGATGCGGGCGGTACCGACGAGAAAGCCGGCGCGCTCAAGGCAGCGAGGCCGGACGAGACGCTGTTCGACGAGCGCGAGTGCGCGTTGATCCGGCTGGCCGATCAGTCCACCCGGCAAGTAGCCGTCGACGCCGACATCATCGACGGGCTGAAGGCATTTTTCGGGGAGCAGCAAACCGTGGAGGCGGTGGCCACGGTCGCCGCATACAACATGGTTTCCCGCTTCCTCGTGGCGCTGGCGATCTGAAACGCACGAGCCGGCGATGCCGCGCGGCCATCCATGAGCTGGGCTCACTGTTTCATGAAAAGATACCATTGTTGCCCGGAATTTCGCGCTGCTACTCTAATCGCAATACGAAGCCACGCCGTCGGCGTGCCGTCTGATAGCGAATGGAAGTGAGCATGCAGGCATATCTGGAATGGCCGGGTCGTGGTGCAACGACCGGCAACGCCGAATCGATCTTTGACGAAATCGTCGACCGCAAGCATGCGAATTCCCTGAAATGGGCCTTCGGCGAGCGGCTTCTCGCCGCCGACGAACAGGCGGCAGATCCATTGCCGATGTGGGTCGCGGACATGGATTTCCGTGCGCCGCGCCCCGTCATCGATGCGCTTCACGACGCGGTCGAGTATGGCGTGTTCGGCTATTCGTGCGGCGCGACCGACAGCTATGTGCGCGCAGTCGTCGGCTGGCAGGCGAGGCGGTTCGGCTGGGACGTGAACCCGGAATGGATACTGCAGTCGAGCGGCATCATCACGGCGCTGAAGACAGCGATCCAGGCGTTTTCGGCACCGGGCGATACCGTGCTGATTCAACCGCCCGTCTATGCGCATTTTCATGACGACGTGCTGCTGAACGGGCGCCGGCTGACGTTCGCGCCGCTCGAGCGGGCCGGCACGGCTTACCGCTTCGACGAGAAGACATTCGAGGCGGCCATTCGCGACGACACGCGGTTGTTCATCCTGAGCAATCCGCACAACCCGACCGGAAACGTGTGGACCGAGGGCGAGCTGCGCGCGATGGGTGAAATCTGCGCGCGGCGCGGCGTGCTCGTGATCTCGGACGAGATTCACCAGGACCTGATCATCAATCCGCTGAAACGGCACGTGCCGTTCGCGTCGCTCGGCGATGCGTTCGCGCGCAACAGCATTACCTGCACGGCGCCGAGCAAGACGTTCAATGTGCCCGGGCTGCAAAGCGCGAATCTGTTCGTGCCGGATCGCCGCGTGCGCGACGCGCTGCGCCGGCAGTTCGACAGGAACATGTACCAGTCGGTGAATACGCTCGGCATGGTGGCGGCGGAGGCCGCCTATACGCACGGCGAGCCATGGCTCGAAGCACTGTTGCCGTACCTCCGCGACAACCACGCGCATTTCCGCAATGCAGTCCACGGCATGACGTCGAAGATCGAAGTCCTGCCTGCGGACTCGCTTTACCTGTCCTGGATGGACTGTCGCGGGCTCGGCATGGACGCCGATGTGCTCAACCGGTTCATGCTGACCCAGGCCCGGATCTGGCTGGACAAAGGCCAGAAGTTCGGCGCCGAGGGGCATGGCTACATGCGCGCGAATCTCGGTTGTCCGCGCGCTGTCGTCGACGACGCGATCGATCGTCTGGCCGGTGCGCTGGCCGGACTTTGAGCCGCGCAGCGCCCGGAGGCGGCGGCCGGACCCATCCGCAAGCGCGGATGATCCGGAACAGAACGCCCGGCGCAACGTTGCCGGGCATGGAACTGCGTTGACGGCCATTCCGTCGGTGTGACCTGCCTGACGGAGCCATGTTCGGGTCGGAACCGGACCAGCCTATTACATTAGGAATACGAATAATAAAAAGATCGGATGCGCGATGCAAAGATCGGACTGCGTGTCGGCAGACGCGGTGTGGCGCGCGCCGGTGCATGAAAGATGCGGTCCTGAAGGCCATCGAAAAGAAAACCACGACTACTTTAATGGAGGCGACATGAAGCAAGACGATCAGACACCGGCATACGAGAGAGAGGACCTGAAACGCGATCTGTCGAACCGGCACATCCAGATGATTGCCATCGGCGGCGCAATCGGTACCGGCTTGTTCTACGGTTCGTCGTGGGCGATCCGCACGGCCGGGCCGGCGATCCTGCTGGTTTACGCGATTGCGGCGATCGCGATCTATTTCGTGATGCGGGCGCTCGGCGAAATGGCCGTGGAAGAGCCGGTATCGGGCTCGTACGTGTCGTATTCGAACCGCTACATTCACCGGTTCGCCGGGTTCCTGAACGGCTGGAACGCGTTCATCTTCCTGCTTGCCACCAGTGCCGCCGACCTGAATGCGCTGGGGAACTACGTGCACTTCTGGTTCCCTGGCATTCCGATCTGGGTGACGGCGGGCGCGGCCGTCTCGGTGATGTTTTTCGTCAATATCGTCGGCGTGAAGATCTACGGCGAGGCGGAGTTCTGGTTCGCGCTGGTGAAGGTGGTGGCGATCGTCGCGATGATCCTGTTCGGCGTGGGCATGATCGTCTTCGGGATCGGCAACAACGGCGTGCCGATCGGTTATCACAACCTCGTCGCGCACGGCGGCTTCTTCGCGAAGGGCGTGGGCGGCACGTTCCTGGCGATCGTGATGGTCGCGTTCTCGTTCGGCGGGGTCGAGAACCTCGGGCTGGCGGCCGGCGAAGCGAAGGATGTCAAGACGACGATGCCGAAGGCCGTCAATTCGACGTTCTGGCGCCTGCTGATTTTCTATGTCGGCGCGATCGCGGTGCTGCTGATGGTGTTTCCGTGGACGTCGCTGACCACCAAGGGCAGCCCGTTCGTCGAAGTGTTCACGAAGATGGGCATTCCGGCGGCCGCGGGCTTCATGAACCTCGTCGTGATCATGGCCGTGCTGTCCGCCGTGAACGCGAGCGTGTTCACGAACAGCCGCACGTTCTACAACCTGTCGCTGCAGAAGAATGCGCCGGCGTTCCTCGGTGTGGTCAACAACCGCAAGGTGCCGCATCACGCGATCCTGATGGTGTTCGCGACGATGTTCGCCGGCGTGCTGCTGAACTACCTCATGCCGGAGCAGGCGTTCGAGCTCTTCTCGTCGGTGACGGTGTTTGCGCTGGTGTGCGCATGGGGTTCCATCGTGATCAGCCATCTGAAGTTTCGCAAGATCCGGATGCTGAACGGCGACGCGGACCGGCTCTCGTACAAGATGCCGTTCTATCCGTACGGCAACTACTTTGCACTGCTGTTCGTCGCCGCGGTGATGGTCTGCATCGCGATCCTGCCGGACATGCGGATGTCGCTGATCGTGTCGGCGGTCTGGGTCGGCGTGGTGTTCATCGCGTACAAGATTTATACGCGGCATGAAACCGCGCGCGACGGATTGCGCGATGCGCCGCGCGATCCGGAGGACGTGCCGGTGTAAGACGCGTGGCTGCCCGCCGCGACGGACGGGCAGCCACGAATCGCACCGCGGTCGCCCGCTTTATCGCGCCCGCGTATCGAACCACGTATCGAACCACGTATCGGGCCACGTATCGCGCCATTGCGCGTGCGCTTCGAGCACGCGTGCCGGCAGGTCAGTTGCGCCCGGCCATCACACCGCCGTCGACGTCCCAGATCGCGCCGGTGACCCAGCTCGCCTTGTCCGACAGCAGGAACGCGACCACCTCGGCGACGTCCCGCGGCGTGCCGACCCGGCCGATCGGATGGAAGCCGTTGAAGCCTTGCAGCGCGGCGTGCACGTCGGCCTTCGGGATGAAGCCTTCGTAGATCGGCGTCTGCACGACCGCCGGCGACACCGCGTTGACGCGGATGTGCTTCGGCGCCAGCTCCATCGCAAGGTGCTGCGTCAGCGAATGAAGGCCGGCCTTGGCCATCGAGTACGCGGACGACGGCGTGGCGGCGATCGCCTGCTTCGCCCACATCGAACCGATATTGACGATCGCGCCCGGGCGACCCTTCGCCACCAGGTTGGCCGCGACCTTTTGCGTGATGAAGAAGGTCGCCCGGTTCAGCTTCATGTACTGGTCGTAGTCGGCTTCCTGATGCTCGAGGAACGGCTTCGGGAAGAACACGCCTGCCGCGTTGACCAGCAGGTCGACGTCGGCATGCTGCGCGTCGATCTGCGCGAGCAGCGCGGCCAGGCCGGCGTCGTCGGACAGGTCCGCCGTCAGCGCGTGAACCTCGCCGAGCGTGGCCAGTTCCTTGCGCGCTTCCTCGGTCTTGGCCGGGCGATGGCCGACAATCACCGCGCGGCCGCCTTCGTCCAGCACCGTCCGCGCCGTCTGCAGGCCCATGCCGCTGGTGCCGCCGACGACCAGCAGCTTCTTGCCGTTGAATGAGTTGCCCATGATGAAAATCTCCTTGCTCGCCTGTCGATCGACAGGGGCCGGTTGAAGAAAGGCGGCACGCAACGAGGTTGTTCGCCGGTCGCGCCACGATGGGTGATCGGAGGGTGAGGCCTGATAGAAAATCCATCGGTGCGAATAGCACGCGATATTCGTTGCCGGTCGCGCCTGGATAGCATTAACCTTCGATCTGATTCGAATTTTTCGTCGATTCAGGTTTCGCGACAAACGAGATAAAGTGTTCGACAACGAAAGAAAATCTTTATTGTGATGAAATCACCCGTTCATCTGAACGCGTTGCGCGCATTCGAGGCGAGCGCCCGTCACCAGAGTTTTTCCGCCGCCGCGGCGGAGCTTCATGTCACGCCGGCGGCAGTCGGCCAGCTCGTGCGCACGCTGGAGGAATGGCTCGGCACGCCGCTGTTTCATCGCGGCACCAGCGGGCGCGTCCGGCTCGTTCCGACCGAGGCGGCCGAACGCGCGCTGCCGCACATCCGGACAGGCTTCGACACGCTTGCGCTGGGGCTTGAACTGCTGAGGGAGGGCTCGGCGAGCGGCGTGCTGACGGTGGCCGTCAGTCCGGCCTTTGCGGCCAAGTGGCTGTTGCCGCGCATCGAGAGCTTCCAGGCCGCGTGGCCCGATACCGACGTGCGGCTCGACACCAATCTCAAGCCGGTCGATTTTGTCGCGCAGCGGATCGACATCGGCGTGCGCTACGGGACGGGACATTGGCCGGGGCTGACGGCCGACAAGCTGATGGACGAGGAGGTCTATCCGGTGTGCTCGCCGAGGCTCGCGGGCGAGCGTCGGCGGTTGCAGCGACCGGCGGACCTCGCGCGGGAAACGCTGATCCACGACCTGTCGATGGACAGCCAGACCGGCTTTCCCGCATGGGATACGTGGCTGCAGCGGGCGGGCGTCGACGATGTCGCCGTATCGCGCGGCATGCAGATCAACAATTCGGCGGCCGTGCTGCAGGCGGCGATCGACGGGCATGGCGTCGCGCTCGCGCGCAGCGTGATGGCGCGCGACGATCTCGCGGCGGGGCGCCTCGTGCGGCTGTTTCCGAAGATCAGTTTCGCGTCGCCGCTCGCGTATTACGTCGTGTACCGCCCCGAGTGCGCCGGCATGGCGAAGCTCGCGGCTTTCCGCGGCTGGCTGCTGGCGCAGGCGGCGAAATAGCTGCGCGGGTGCGGCGTACGCGCGGCGTGCGTCGGCACCTTATCCGTGGCCGGGCGTGCTGCCGCTTTCCGTCGACAGCAGCGGCCCGTACGGGCCGGATTCTTCCGCGCGTCCGTGCATGTAGGCCTGCGGGCTGCTGCCCATCTCGACGCGAAATGCATAGACGAAAGCGGATGTGGACCCGTATCCGAGCTCCATCGCAGTGCGCGTGACACCGAGGCCGCCACCCAGCAACTCGATCGCGCGAAAGAGCCGCATGCGACGGCGCCAGGTGCGCAGGCTCATGCCCGTTTCGGCTACGAAGCGGCGCGCCAGCGTTCGGGCCGACATACCGAGCATCCTGCCCCATTCCTCGGGCCCGCGCGGGTCGGCGGGGTCCGTATAGAGCGCCTCGCACAGCGTGGCGAGTGCGCCGCCCGGCGGCCACGGCAACGCCGCCGCGAGCGTGCGGGCACGGCGAAGCTGGTCGACGATCAGATGGGTGATGCGGCCCGCATAGCCGTCGCGATCGGCCTGGCCGTCGATGTCGGTGGCCTCGATGACGAGCGCCTTCAGCAGCGGGGACACGGCGAACACGGTCGGGTTCGCGGTCGGCAGCGCATGCCCGATGTCTTCCGCGATCCACAGGCTGCGGAATTCGGCGCCGAGCAGCGAACCGACGCGATGGCGCAGGCCGCTCGGCAGCCATACGGCCTGCTCCGGCGAAATGACGAACGACTTGCCTTCGACGATAACCGTCAGCGCGCCGGAAATCGCATAGACCATCTGGTGCCAGCAATGCGCATGCTCGGGAAAGCGGTGCCGCGGCGGGATGGCCTGCGCGCGCACCTTCAGCGGCGAAGGGGGCGCAACGCCCGCCGGCGGCTCGATTGTCTCCCACGTCATGATCATTCTCCGATATGGCAGATATTCTATATACGTTGGCAATCAATCGAAATACAGACAACCGGAAAATTGGTCTAATGACCGTGGTTCATCTCCCGTCGCGCGGGTTTGGCGACAACGCATCGCCGCAGCCCGGCGCCCACGATTTCCACCGGAGTACTCTGCTTCATGGCCCGTCACGACCGCTACAGCCTGCCACTTTCGACGACATCCGACCTCGCGGCCGAGCGCTATCGTGCGGGTATCGATCTGCTGCTGTCGCTGTGGCCGGGCGCCGCGGAAACGCTGGACGAAGCAATCGCGGCCGATCCCGGCTTCGCGCTCGCCCATGCGGCACGCGCGCGGCTGCATGCGATTCGCGCGGAAGCGACGGACGCGCGCGCGAAGATCGCCACGGCGCTGGAACGGGTCGCGCGCAACGGTACGGAGCGCGAGCGCAGCCATGTCGACGTGCTGTCGCTTGCGATCAACGGCCAGTCGGCGAAGGCGCTCACCGGTGCGCTCGCGCACGCGGACCGGTGGCCGCGCGACATCGTGATCCTGTCGCTGCCGCTCGGCGCGTTCGGCCTGTTCGCGTTCTCCGGGATGGCCGGTCATGACCAGGCACGCGTGGATCTCTGCGAACGTCATGCCCGCCATTTCGATGCGGACGACTGGTGGTTTCTCACCTACCGCGGCTGGGCGCACGGCGAGAACGGCGATGTCGCGCGCGGCCGCGCGCTGACCGAGCGCGCGCTCGAGTTGCGCCGCCACAACGTGAATGCCGCGCACGCGGTCGCGCACGTGCTGTACGAAGCCGGCGCGAACGACGATGCGGACGCGATGATCGCCGGCTGGCTGCCCGAATACGACCGCAGCGGCGTGCTGCACAGCCACATTGCATGGCATGCCGCGCTGATCGCGCTGGAGCGCGGCGACACAGACCGTGCGCTCGCGATCTACACCGCGCATGTCGCGCCGTCGGCGTCGCTGGGCGTGCCGATCAACGTGGTCAGCGATACGGCATCGTTCCTGTGGCGCGTGCAGGCATACGGCCACGCCGTGCCCGACGGCATGTGGGACGACGCGGCGCAGTACGCATCGGGCTATTTCACGCAGGCCGGCTTTCCGTTCGCGGATGTGCACATGGCGCTCATTGCCGCGGCCACCGGTGACCGCGCGGCGCTCGACCAGCGTGTAGACGCGCTGGCGCGGCTCGTCGACGCCGGGAAACTGCCGGCCGGCCCGGTCGTTCCGGCGATCTGTCGCGCGGCGCTCGCGTTTGCCGACGACCAGCCCGCGCGCTGCGCGGAGATACTCGAGCCCGTCGCGCACGATGTCGTGCGCATCGGCGGCAGCGGCGCGCAGCGTGAGATCGTCCAGGACACGCTCGTGGTCGCATGGATGAGAAGCGGCAACGTGACGAAGGCGCGCGCGCTGCTCGACGCGCGGTTGCATCGCCGCCCGTCGCCGCGGGACGCGCGCTGGCTCGGCCAGTTGCGCGGCGCGTAACGTCTTCGCCGGCGGTCTTCGCCGGCGCACGCCGGCAAGGCCTGCGCTGCCGGACGCAAGCGGGATGGCAGGCCACGGTGGCACCGGTCGACGCCGGTTCCGGTCAATTAAATAGTCATACTGATCAACTGGGCAGCGATGCACTGATGCTGAAGGTACGGGCGGCAGGGTCAATGCATGCCGTTGCGTACCGCCCGGGTGCGCGGTCGAGGAAGTCGAATGGATTCTGGTGGCATGGTGAAGCGCGTTGCGCAGCGGCGGCGGTTCGTCGACCGGATCGGACCGGTTGCCGCGATCTCGATCGCGCAGCTGTTCGGTACGGCCCTCTGGTTCAGCGCGAACAGCGCGGCTGCGGACCTGATCCGCGTATGGCATGCGAGCGCGTCCGACATCGGCTGGCTGACCAATGCGGTGCAGCTCGGCTTCATTCTCGGCACGCTGACGCTCGCGCTGAGCGGCGCGGCCGATCGTTTTCCGGCGAGCCGGATCTTCGTGTGGAGCGCCATCCTGGGCGCCGCGTTCAACGTCGGCTTCGCCTGGCTGTCCGGCGGCCTGGTCTCGGGCGCCGCCTTTCGATTCGGCGTCGGCGTATGCCTCGCGGGCATCTATCCGATGGGCATGAAGCTGATCGTCGGCTGGGTGCCGGATCGGGCCGGGCAGGCGCTCGCGCAACTGGTTGCGATGCTCACGCTCGGAACGGCGCTGCCGCATGCGATGCGCGTCGTCGGCACCGGCTTGCCGTGGCAATGGGTGATCACCGCGTCGTCCGTTCTCGCACTGGTCGGCGCGGGCGTGATCGCGATGCTCGGCGACGGGCCGCACGCGCGGACGCGGGTGCCGTCCACGAACGGGCGCACGGCATCGGAACCGGCGCGGCCGTCGGTCGTGCATGCGTTTCGAATCCGCGCGTTTCGCGCCGCGACGTTCGGCTACTTCGGCCACATGTGGGAACTCTACACATTCTGGACCGTCGTGCCGCTGCTCGTTGCGCGCACGTCGATCGCGGCGCACTTCGCGCACGCGAATGTGTCCGGCATCGCGTTCGGCGTGATCGGCGTCGGCGCGCTCGGCTCGCTGATCGGCGGCAGCCTGTCCCGGCGGATCGGCAGCGCGAAGGTTGCCGTCGGTGCGCTGGCCGTGTCGGGGCTCTGCGCGGTGACGTTCGCGACGACGTGGCGTTTTCTCCCGCCCGTGGCGATGGCGATCCTGCTGATCGTCTGGGGCGCGTCGGTGATCGCGGATTCGCCGCAATTCTCGGCGCTCGCGGCGAATGCGTGTCCGCCGGTGCTGGTCGGCAGCGCGCTTGCCATCCAGAATTCGATCGGGTTCTCGATCACGGTCGTGTCGATCGCCGCGACGACGATGCTGTTCGAGCACGTCGGGCTCGACGCGACCTGGCTCCTGGTGCCGGGGCCGCTGGCCGGGCTCGCGTCGTTCGCGTTGGCGTCGCGATCCGTGCGGGCCGCGCGGCCTGCGGCATGACGCCACCGCGCGCGACGAACGGAGACCGTGCATGCTAGACCTCCAGTACCTGTCGATCCTGATGGAAGTCGAGCGTCTCGGCAGCGTGACGGCCGCGGCGGAGCGGCTGAACGTGACGCAATCGGCGCTGTCGCATATGGTCCGCAAGTTCGAGGAGCGGCATGGCGTCAAGCTGTGGACCAAGAACGGGCGCGGCTTGCGGTTCACGCAGGCCGGCGAATACCTGCTGTCGCTGGCCGAACGTGTGCTGCCGCAGATCGAGCATGCCGAACGGACGCTCGTCGATTTCGCCGAAGGGCGCCGCGGCGCGCTGCGCGTCGGGATGGAATGCCATCCGTGCCGGAAATGGCTGACGCGATTGACGTCGCAGTACCTGGCCGCATGGCCGGATGTCGACTACGACGTGCGGACGGCATTCCGTTTCGACGGCGTGGCCGCGCTCCTCGGGTTCGAGATCGACCTGCTTGTCACGCCCGATCCGGTCGACCTGCCGGAGCTCGCATTCGTGCCGATCATCGACTACGAACTGGTCCTTGTCGTGCACGACGCGCATCCGCTGGCGGCGCGCGAGTTTGCATTGCCGCGCGACCTGCTTGCCGAAGAACTCATCACGGTACCGGTGAGCCACGAGCGGCTCGACATCTACACGCGATTTCTCGTGCCCGGGCACTGCCGGCCGAAGTTTCACCGGACCGCCGAGCAGACCGACCTGATGCTGCAACTCGTCGCCGCGCGGCGCGGCGTGGCCGTCCTGCCGGACTGGCTGGTCGTGGAAGAGGGGGCGGGATTTCCGGTGCGCACGGTGCGGCTCGGCGAGGCGGGCATCCGCAAGCACATCAATCTCGGGGTCCGGCGTGGCGAGGAGGACGTCGCCTACATTGCCGGCTTTCTCGCGCTCGCCCGCCAGATGGGTATCGGGGCCGCTCAGGGCGCCGGCTGATGCGGCGCCCCGTCGGCCGGTCAAGCAGCCCGGCTTTCGGTACGCGCGATGGAAAGCACCATGCGGAACCTGACATCGCCCGAGCGCATTCGTTGATACGCGTCGTTCGCCCGTTCGAGCGGCATCGTTTCGATGAGCGGACGCGCGCCGGACAGCACGCTGAATCCCAGCACCTTCTCGCTTTCGTAAGGCGTTCCGGTGAGCGACCCCGTTACGCTGCGCTCGCCGCCGACCAGATGTCCGGTCGACACCGCCAGCGGATCCTTGCCTGCGCCCAGCAGCACGAGGCGGCCCTGCGGCGCCAGTCCGGCCAGCAGGCGCGACACGGTGTCGGCATGGGCGACGGTGGAAACGATCGCGCGGGCCCCACCCATGCGCCGAAGCCGTTCGGCGGCGTCCTCTTCGTCGTTGTCGAGATAGACGTGGGCGCCGAGCGACATCGCATCGTGGGCGATGTCGCTGCCGCGACCGACGGCAACGACCTTGAATCCCATGCGGCGCGCGTATTGCACGGCCATGTGTCCCAGTCCGCCGATGCCGAGGATCGCGACGACGTCGCCCGGCTCGGCGCCGCACTTCCGGAGGGCGTTGAACGTGGCGATGCCGGCGCAGAGGATCGGCGCCGCTTCTTCCGCGCCCAGCTCGTCGGGAATCGAGACGAGGCCGGTGCTGCGCGCGAGCATCATTTCCGCGTAGCCGCCATCGCAGGTTGCGCCGACGACCGGCTGGTTCTCGCACAGCTGGAAGTTGCCCTGGCGACACTGCGGACACGCGTTGCAATGGCCACCGAGCCGGCCCACGCCGACTCGTTGACCGACGGCCCAGATCGGCGGGACGTCGGGGCCGATGGCGGCGATGCGCCCGACGACTTCATGGCCCGGTACGCGCGACCCGCAAGCGGCCGGATCGACGTGCTCGATGTCGCGCGTGTCCGCGCCGCAGATGCCGCATGCATCGACGGCAATCAGCACGTGCCCCGGGCCCGGGGCAGGGACGTCGCGTTCGACCAGCTCGAGGACGCCGGGTCGGGTGATCTGCATCGCGCGGTAGCGTGTTTGTTTCATGGTCTGTCGTCCAGGTGGGTGATGACGGGGAGAAGCGGTGCGTCGTGCCGCCGGGCATCCGGCGGGGTGTGCGATTACGCGCCGCCTCGGGAACCGGCTGCGTTGTCGGGATCCGGGGCCTGCCGGCGGATCGAATCCAGCAACCGGATACCGTGCGCTGCGGCGTCGACGGCGCCGGCGATGTAGCCCGGAAACGATCGGGACCATTCGCTCGCGATGCCGGTCAGGCGCTGACTCCACGGGCCGGCCGGCACGCCGCACGATGCGGGCACCGGGTGTCCCGCGTTGCCGTCCCGGTCGTCGAGCGTCGCGGTATGGGCGTCGCGCGACCAGTCCTTGATGAAGTCGGCTTCCGGCTGCGCGGCCGGTGAACCGAACAGGCGGGCCAGTTGCGTGCGGCAATGCGCGCGCAGCACGTCGTCCGGCACGCGTGCGCGAACGCTTGCCGGCATGCCGAAAAAGCCGAACAGCGCGGCGCTGCCGCCTTCCATCGACGCATCGTGGATCTCGCCCAGCGGGCCGCACGCGCTGCGCGCTTCGCCGGAAAGACCCTGCTCGCGCCAGAACGGCGTGCGGTAGAGCGCGACATATTTCGCATGCGGCGCCATCCACGTCGCGGTGTGCCGCCATTGCCGCGCAACGGGCGCGGGCAGCGCCGGCGCGAAGCCGATGCGTTCTTCGGCCAGGCGCGGCGGCACGGCCAGCAGCACCTGCGCGACGACCGTCGTCATCGCCCGGCCGGTGGCGTCCTCGCTGTCCACCTCGACCCCGGCCGCCGTGCAACGCAGGCGGCGTACCGTTTCGCCGGTCAGGATGCGCGTCGCATCGAGCCGGCTGCGCAGCGCATCGGTCAGCGCAGACATGCCGCCGACGAGCCGCATCGACACCGGGGAGCTGGCGTAGCCGCGCATCCGGATCGGCGCATCATGGCGCGATCGCTCGACCATCATGTCGCCCGCCGATGGTTGCTCGAACAACGGAATGCCGAGCTCGCGGACGAGCGTGTCCAGTTGCGGCTGAACGTCGGGCCAGATCCACGTCGCGCCGAGATCGAACCGGTCGACGGGATTGTCCCGGCCTGGCGTGCCGTGGCTCGATGGTGCGGGCGCGGCAACGGACGCAATGCGTCCGCCGAGCGTCTCGCGTGCTTCGAAGAGCAGGGTGTCGCGCATGCCGCGCTGTTCCAGCAGGAACGCGGCGTACAGTCCGCTCAGCCCTGCGCCGACGATGGCGATGCGTGGTGCCGGCATGGCGACGCTCCCGGTTCGAGGTGGGTCAGGTGGCCCGTTTTCAGGTAGACGGTCGCGCCGGATTCGCCGGCGACGATGTCCGGATACGCGCCGGCCGGAAGCCGCATCCACGCGCCGCGCGCATGAACGCGCCGGTTCGTTGCGAGCGTGCCGGTCAGCACGAACAGTTCGGCGCCGTTCACGCCGCCGCCGAACAGCGGTTCGCCAGGAGCCACGCGCTGCAGCGTGACCGTTTCATGGGCGCTTTCGAACAGCGGGCATACGTGTCGACGGTGCGTGCGATGCCATGTCGACGGTGCGCGCGTGTCCACGCGGGTCGGCTCGCTTTCGCACGACGCCATCTGCCGAAGCTTGACGAACAGGATGGCGCCGTCGGCGCTCGACGGCCGATGGGATGAACCCGGCGGATTGCGCAGGTACCAACCAGCCGGATAGTGATGGCCGTCTTCCGAAAAGACGCCCGACAGGACCAGGATTTCCTCGCCGCCGGGATGCACGTGATGTGGAAAGAACGCGCCGCGCGCATAGCGCACGACGCTCGTCGCACGCGCCTGTTCCCCGCCGGTCCGGTCGAGCATCACACGTTCGACGCCCGCCTGCGGGGACGCGATCCACCGGTATTCGTCGGCGCACATGGCGACGCGGCGCGAAAAATCTGCGTTGACTATCATGCTTGGGTCGCGCGCCGCGAGCGCGTGTTCCGGCTGGCCGGCATCGGTCACGGCGGCGCGTCAGGTTCGTTGCGTCGCGTTATGCGGCTTGATAAACGCGCACGTCGGGCGCGGCGTCGAGCAGCGGCTTGAGCGCGCCGACCACGTCCGTTTCGAACAGGTCGCTCGACAGATAGGCGAGCGCATTGGCCTCGCTGTCGAACCCGTGCAGGACTTGCACGTCTTCGTCGCGCACCAGCAGTTCCTTCGACCGGGCGCCCGCAATCGTGTTGAGGAACGGTGCCTTGTACGCCTGATAAACGCGCGCGGCGGCCGCCCGGTTGGTCGTCGCGACCTTGAGCGTGATTTGCAGATAGACCATTTGAATCTCCTTGTTCGGCGAGCGGGCCCGCGATCGCCGACATGGCATAAATCGCGGCTCCGGCGTCGGTTCGTCACGTGCGGCGATGCCGCAACGTGGATGCCATTTTTCGGCACGACGCAGCGGCCCGACAAGCGAGATTAAGTGTCCCCTGCGCAAAGAAAATGTTTGTCGCGGCGAGTTGACGCATGCGACTCGGGGGGCGATCGTTGCCGCATCGAGCATGTGGCACGCGCGGCAGGTCTGCTCGCTGGCCGACGTTGCGGCGCGGCCGGGCAGCGCGACTGCCGCGAGCGTGAGCGCGTTCACGCGCCGGGACGGTGACGCGCCGTGCATGCGGGGATGTCTCCCAGCGATGTCCGATCGCGCGTGAAGTTGGTACGATCGCGCGTATCGTTCACGCTGGCGCCGCACGCCGCCGGCTTATCGGCCGCGCGGCATCGCGGTCATGTTCGGGAGAAGCGCTTCATGCTGCAGGCGTTCGCGGTCTTGCTGACTTTCCAGTGTCTCGGGGAAGGCGTGTCCTACCTGTTCGGCCTGCCGGTGCCGGGCCCCGTGATCGGCATGCTGCTGCTGTTCGGCTTCGTGATGCTGCGCCCGCAGGTGGCCGACGCGATCGAGCCGACCGCGCTCGAACTGCTGCGCCACCTGTCGCTGCTGTTCGTGCCGGCCGGCGTCGGCATCATGGTGTCGGCCGACCGCGTGCGCGGCGACGCGGTCGCGGTCGTCGTCGCGCTGGCCGTGAGCACCACGCTCGCGATCGCCGTGACGGCGCTCGTCACGCGCGCGCTGCTGCGCCGCCAGCGGCGTGCCGGCGGCACGGCCGAGGGCACGCAATGACGGCCTTTCCGAAACTCGGCGCGATCTGGGTCTATCTCGCCGCGAGCCCGTTGCTGGGCCTGACCATCACGCTGGTCGCGTATCTGTTCGCGCAGGCCGTTTATGCGCGGGCGCGCTTCAATCCGCTCGCGAATCCCGTGCTGATCGCGGTCGCGGTGATCGTCGTGCTGCTGACGATCACGCATACGCCGTATCCGACCTATTTCGAAGGTGCGCAGTTCGTCCACTTCCTGCTTGGCCCCGCGACCGTCGCGCTGGCGTTGCCGCTGTACCGCCAGTGGTCGAAGCTGCGGCGCACCGCGCTGCCGCTGCTCGTCGGGCTGCTCGCCGGCTCGCTGACCGCGATCGTGTCGGCGGTCGGCATCGCCGCGCTGTTCGGCGCGTCGCACCAGACGATCGCGTCGCTCGCGCCGAAATCCGCGACGACGCCGATCGCGATGGCCGTCGCCGCCGAGATCGGCGGCATTCCGTCGCTCACCGCCGTGCTCGTGATCTCGACCGGGATCTTCGGCGCCGTGTGCGCGCGCGGGATCCTCAACGTGCTGCGTGTCGAGGAACCGGCCGTGCGCGGGTTCGCGCTCGGCGTCGCGTCGCACGGGATCGGCACCGCGCGCGCGTTCCAGGTCAGCGAGGAGGCCGGCGCGTTCGCCGGGCTCGGGATGGGGCTGAACGGCGTGCTGACCGCATTCGTCGTGCCGATCCTGCTGCCGATGCTGTCGCGCTGGGTCTGAGCGCCGGCCGGCCCGGGGTTATCGGTTTCCCTGATGGCGCGGACGATGTGCCGAAATGACGGCACGCCCGGTGCGAACGTATGGCTGCCGTTATCGGGAGAATTCAGGAACGCACAGGGACATTTGCACAATGATCGGCTAACGTTGCATCGGCGCCGTTGTCGCAAGCCGTCGCGTGTGCACCGGTGTCCGACCCACAACCAACAATCGACAAGGAGATCCGGCCATGAAGAAGTCTCGCGTGGTTTCGGTGGCAGTAGCAGTAACGGCGTCGTTCGGTCTGCTGTTGACCGCCGCGCCGGCGGCCTATGCGCAGGATCCGGCGTCCATGCCGAGTCAGAAGCAGGTCGACAAGGCGCAGAAGAAGGCGGCGCGCAAGGCGGCCCGGGCGCGGCACGCGTCGGACCTGAAGGCGATCGGCACCGGCAGCGGCTACCGGCTGACCAACGACCAGAGCAACTATCCGCAGAACGCCACGCAGAAGGCGCCCGCGACGAAGGCGGCGCCCGCCGCGCCGGCTTCCGGGCAGTAACGGCCGGCGCCCGTGCACAGGGCAAACGGCGCCGGATCGACCGGCGCCGTTTGCTCGTGTGCCGGGCCGCGAAGCCGACGCGTTACGACGCGAGCTTGCGCGCGAGTTCCGCGACGTGCTTGCCCTGGTAGCGGGCGATCTCGAGCTCGTTCGCGCTCGGCTGGCGGCTGCCGTCCGCGCCCGCGAGCGTGGTCGCGCCGTACGGCGTGCCGCCGGTGATTTCGTTCATGTTGACGAGCCCGCTGCACGCATACGGCACACCCACGATCACCATCCCCTGGTGCAGCAGCGTCGTGTGGAACGACGTGATCGTCGTTTCCTGGCCGCCGTGCTGCGTGCCGGTCGATGCGAACACGCTGCCGATCTTGCCGACCAGCGCGCCCTTCATCCACAGGGCGCCCGTCTGGTCGAGGAACGTGCGCATCTGGCCGGCCATGTTGCCGAAGCGGGTCGGCGTGCCGAAGATGATCGCATCGTAGTCGGCGAGTTCGTCCACCGTGGCGACCGGCGCGGCCTGGTCGACCTTCACGCCGATCGCTTTGGCCTGGTCGACGGGAATCGTTTCCGGCACGCGCTTGAGCGTGACCTCGACGCCGGGCACTGATTTCGCGCCTTCCGCGATGTGCTGCGCCATCGTTTCGACGTGCCCGTAGGACGAGTAGTAAAGGACGAGTACCTTGGCCATGTTGCGAATCTCCGATTAAAAGGGCCCCGCCTTTGGCGGGGCCCGGTTTCCCGAGTGGGCGTTATGCCCACTCGGCCGTCACTTCGACCGGACGCAGGTCGAACACCAGCACTTCGGCATCCTTGCCGTCGGCGAACGTCAGCGCCTGTTCGTCGCGGATGCGCACGCCGTCGCCTTCGCCGAGCGTCACGCCGTTGACCGTCACGCTGCCGCGTGCAACGTGCACGTACGCAAAGCGGCCCGGCGCCAGTTCCAGCGTCGCGCGTTCATCGCCGTCGAACAGGCCGGCGTAGATCCGCGTGTCCTGCCGGATCTTCAGCGAACCGGCGTCGCCGTTCGGCGACACGACGAGCGTGAGCTTGCCGCGCTTGTCGCCGGCCGCGACATTCGTTTGCTGATAGCGCGGCTCGGCACCCTTTTCGGCCGGCCCGACCCAGATCTGCAGGAAGTGGACCGGCGTTTCCGGCGAGTGGTTGAACTCGCTGTGGCGCACGCCCGTGCCCGCGCTCATCAGTTGCACATCGCCCGGCACGATCACCGACCCGGTGCCCATCGAATCCTTGTGTTCCAGCGCGCCGTCGAGCACGTACGACAGGATTTCCATGTCGCGGTGCGGGTGCGTGCCGAAGCCGCGGCCCGGTGCGACGCGGTCGTCGTTGATCACGAGCAGGTCGGAGAAGCCGACCTGCTTCGGATCGTGGTAATTCGCGAACGAAAACGTATGACGGGAGCTGAGCCAGCCATGCTCCGCACGGCCACGTTGGTTTGCTGCACGGATTTCGATCATGATTTTTGTCCTTGATGTCGCCGGACCTCGAAAGTGGGCCCGGCCGTTCGTTGAGATGAATCTTAGGTCAATCGATTTGACAAATAAATGGCTGCAGCGATAATGACTGTCGCTATGGAGTGGACAATATGGAACTCAACGATCTGAGGATCTTCGTCGCGACGGTCGACGCGGGCAGCTTCACGGCGGCGGCCGACCAGCTGATGCTGTCCAAGCAGTTCGTCAGCCGGCGCACGATGGCGCTGGAGGCGTCGCTCGGCGTGCGGCTTCTGCACCGCAACACGCGCAATCTCGCGGTGACCGAATCGGGGCAGGAGTTTTATGCGCGGGCGCAGCGGATCCTCGCCGAGATCGCCGACGCCGAGCAGGCGATGTCGGTGCGCAGCACCGAGTTGCACGGGTCGCTGAAGATCAGCGCGCCGCTGTCCTTCGGGATCACGCATGTGTCGCCGCTGATCGCCGCATTCCTGTCCGCGCACCCGGCCGTGCGGCTGAACCTGGACCTGACCGACCGTCGCGTCGACTTGATCGGCGAGGGTTTCGATCTGGTGCTGCGGATCGGCTCGCTCGAGGATTCGACGCTGATCGCGCGCCCGCTCGGCGCATGGCGGATGATCGCGTGCGCGAGCCCCGCCTATCTGAAGCGGCAGGGCACACCCGACACGCCGGCCGATCTCGCCGGCCACACGTGCCTGCTGTACGGGCGCGAGCGGCGCGTCGGCTGGGAATTCCGCGTCGATGGCGCGGCGCGCACGTTCGACGTGCAAGGGCCGCTCGTCGCGAACAACGGCGAAGTCGTGCGCGACGCGGCGATCGCGGGGCTCGGCATCGCGCTGCTGCCGCATTTCATCGTCGGCGCGGCGCTCGACAGCGGCGCGCTCGTGCCGGTGCTCGATGCGTATGCGCCGTCGCCGATCACGCTCAATGCGGTGTTTCCGCAGCACCGGGAAGGGTTCGTCACGCTGCGCACGTTCATCGGGTTTCTCGCGGAGCGGCTCGGGGAGGCTGCGCCGACGGGGAAGAGCGGGGCGGGCAGGCGGCGCTAGCGGGCGGGTGTGCGGTGAATAGGGGCGACATTCTCCGCAAATTTTGCGGAGAATATTGGGCCGTGCGGAGAATAGATGGGATAATCTCCGCATCATGAGCGGAGATTACACCTTCATCTGGGAGTCGGCCGACTGGCCTGCATGGCGTTTCGACCTCCCGGCACTCGCCACGTCACTCGCCGACGTCAGCCGTGCGCAAGGCAGGCTGGTCGGGCGATTGGCGGATATCGGCCTTGCGTTGCGCGATGAGGCCAGCCTCGCCGCGTTGACGGAGGACGTCGTGAAGACCAGCGCCATCGAGGGCGAAAACCTCAACGTCGCATCGGTCCGATCGTCGATTGCGCGCCGGCTCGGGGTCGATATCGGCGCGCTGGCGCCGGTCGATCGTCACGTCGAGGGCGTGGTCGAAATGGTGCTGGACGCGACGACCCATTCGCCGGCACCGGTGACCGAAGCCCGTCTGTTCGGGTGGCATGCAGCCCTTTTTCCGACCGGGTATTCGGGGATGTCGCGGATCACGGTCGGCGAATGGCGGTCGGATGCGAGCGGGCCGATGCAGGTCGTATCCGGGCCGATTGGCCGGCAGCGTGTGCATTTCGAAGCACCGCCCGCCGCGCGCCTGCCCGACGAGACCGGGCGCTTTCTTGCGTGGTTCAATGCCACGCCGGTTGAGCCTTTGCTGATCCGGGCCGGCCTGGCCCACCTCTGGTTCGTCACGCTTCACCCGTTCGACGACGGTAACGGCCGTATCGCGCGGGCGCTCGGGGATCTCGTCCTGGCACGCGCCGATCAGAGCCCGCAGCGCTTCTATAGCCTGTCGGCGCAAATCCAGCGTGAGCGCAACGCGTATTACGACGTGCTGGAGCGGACGCAGCGCGGGTCGCTCGACGTCACGGAATGGCTCGCGTGGTTTCTGAACGCACTGGACAGAGCCATCGATCACGCGCACACGACGCTCGATGCGGTCCTGGTCAAGGCGCGCTTCTGGCAGCGATTTGCCGGCTTCGCAATGAACGAACGGCAGGTCAAGGTCATGAATCGCTTGCTCGACGGCTTCGAAGGGAAGCTGACGACCACCAAGTGGGCGGCCCTCGCGAAGTGCTCGCAAGACACGGCGCTGCGTGACATCACGGAACTCGTCACGCATGGTGTGCTGCGTCGCTCGGTGTCGGGCGGCCGGAGCACGAGTTACGAACGGGTGCCGTTCGACGGCTGACGCCTGCGCGCGCTATAACCGGCTTGCGCCGACCGCGACGGATTCCCGTCGTGGCTTCTCGTCGATCGCCCCCGCTCCGCCTCGGCCGCGCGCCGCTGGCCCAAGCGATTGCCCGCGTCTGGCACTATCCCGCGTCTTTTTGGCTTCGAATACTGGGTTCGACGCTTTCGCGCGACGTGTTGCCGCCGCGCTTCTGCACCGCCGTTCCGCACGAACCCGCTTTCGAGGAGACACGCATGCTCAGGTACCTGATCGGCATCGGTATTCCCTATTTCGGCGTGCTGGGCCTGCTGCCGTGGGTGGCCGCGCAAGACCGCTTCGTGCTGGGCGTGCCGTTCGTCTTCATGTGGATCTTCGCGTGGTTCGTGCTGACTTCCGGCTGCCTGCTCGCCTGCTGGATGCTGTTCGACCGCCGCGCGAGCGGCGCGTAGCCGGCGCTGCCCCGCGGACCGCCGGCCGCGCAGGTTCCGGCGAACCTTTCGTTACCGTCCTTCCGCAGAGGTGCGCATGTCAACGGTCGTCTTCGCCGCGCTGATCGCGCTGTCGCTGTACCTCGCCATCCGCTCGCGTCGCGGGCACGGCAAGCAGAGCGTGCATGATTTCTTCGTCGCGTCGGGCCAGTTCGGCACCGCGCTGCTGTTCTTCCTGACCGCCGGCGAGATCTACAGCATCGGCACGATGGTCGGCTTCCCCGGCGGCATCTACGCGAAAGGCCCGACCTACGGCATCTGGTTTCTCGGCTACATCCTGCTCGCCTATCCGATCGGGTATTTCATCGGCCCGAAGATCTGGGAAGCCGGCCGCCGCCATCGCGCGATCACGCTCGCCGACCTGTTCAAGGGACACTACGGCAGCCGCGGGCTCGAGCTCGTCGTCGCGTTTGCGTCGATCGTGTTCCTGATCCCGTGGGGGCAGATGCAGTTCACGGGCCTGGCCTCCGCGCTCAAGGGGCTCGGCTGGCACGTCGAGCCGCTCTACCTGATCCTCATGTGCGCGGCGCTCGCGTTCACCTACATCGCGATCTCCGGCGTGCGCGCATCCGCTTACATCGCCATCCTGAAGGACATCCTGATGCTGCTCGCGATCGTCGTGACGGGCGTTGCCGTCGCGTGGAAGGTCGGCGGCGTGCATCCGGTGTTCGCGGCGGCGAGCCAGCAGGTCAGCAACACGATGACCGCGACGCAGTTGCGCTTTTCGATGAGCACGATGTTTTACCAGTCGCTCGGCTTCTACATCATGCCGTTCGCCGTGCAGGGCTTCTTTACCGCGCGCGGGCCGAACACGATCCGCCGCACGCAGATTGCGATGCCGATCTACATGCTGATGTATCCGTTCCTCGTGATCGCGTCGTACTACGCGATCAGCGCGAACCTGAAGCTCGCGTCGCCGAACGATGCGTTCTTTGCCGCCGTCGTGCACCTGCTTCCCGGCTGGCTGATCGGCCTGGTCGCGGCCGGCGCCGCGCTGTCGGGGCTGCTCGTGCTCGCGGGCATCTGCCTCGCGATCGGGCCGATCGTCACGCGCAACCTGATGCCGAACCTGCCCGAGACGCGCCAGAAACGCGCGGCGAAATACGTGATCGTCGGCTACCTGCTGCTGTCGATCACGACCACGATGCTGGCGCCGAACCTGATGCTGACGCTGATCAACACGACGTTCTACGGCGTCACGCAGTTCCTGCCCGGCGTGCTGATCCTGCTCGCGCAGCGCCGCGTGCGGCCTGTCGCGGTGGCGGCGGGGATGCTGTGCGGGCAGGTGCTCGCGATGCTGTTCTATCTGCTGCACGTCGATTTCGGCGGGATCAATCTCGGCCTCGTGTGTCTCGTCATCAACGTGCTCGTCGTCGCGGTCGTGCACGGCATGCTGCGCGGGCGCCCGGTCAAGCACTATGCCGTCTCGTGATGCATCGGCGAGGCGCAGCACGGAGGGAATCCAGTCATGCAATCCGCGTCGGCGGCTTCGGCCGCACCCGTGACGATTTTCGCGGCACGCCGCGTCCTGACGATGAACCCGGCGCAGCCGTCGGCCACGCACGTCGCCGTGCGCGACAGCCGCATCCTCGCGGTCGGCGACGCCGCCGACGCAGCGGCGTGGCCCGCGCGATTCGGCGCGTGCATGCGTGACGACACGCTGCGCGACAAGGTGCTGATGCCCGGGCTCGTCGAAGGGCATTGCCACCTGATGGAAGGCGCGATGTGGGATGCCGTGTACGTCGGCTACTACGACCGGCGTGGCCCCGACGGCACGTTGTGGCCGGGCCTGCGCTCGCTCGACGCGGTGCTCGAGCGGCTCGCCGATGCCGAGCGCGCGATGACCGACGACGGCCCGCTGCTCGCGTGGGGCTTCGATCCGATCTTCTTCGGCACGGCGCGGCTGACAGTGCGCGAGCTCGACCGCGTGTCGGCACGCCGGCCGATCGCGATCCTGCATGCGAGCGTGCACCTGATGAACGTGAACGGCGCGATGCTTGCGCGCGCGAGCATCGACGAGGATACCGACATCGACGGCGTGTCGCGCGATGCCGACGGCCGCCCGACCGGCGAGCTGCAGGAGTTCGCGGCGATGCTGCCGGTCTATCAGACGATCGGCGGCAAACTGGCGATTTCCGCGAGCGAGAAGCCGCATGCGATCTGGAATTTCGGGCGCGTCGCGCAGCTCGCGGGCGTGACGACGGCCACCGATCTCGTCAACGACTTGTCGCCGGACGGCAACCGCACGCTGCACGAGGTCACCGCCGACGCCGACTATCCGGTGCGGATCGTGCCGGCCTTCGCGCCGCAGCGCAATCCGGCACGCTCGGCCGACAGCGTGCTCGCGGCGATCGGGCGCAATACCGGCAAGCTGCATTTCGGGCCCGTGAAATTCATCGTCGATGGGTCGATCCAGGGCTTCACCGCGCGCGTGCGCTGGCCCGGCTACGCGGGCGGGCAGCCGAACGGGCTGTGGCTGATTCCGCCGTCGCAACTCGTCGACGTGTTCGAGCCGTACCATCGCGCGGGGCTGCAGCTGCACGTGCATACCAACGGCGACGAAGCGACCGACGTCGTGCTCGACGCGATGACGACGCTGCTCGCGCGTCATCCGCGCCCCGATCACCGCCATACGCTGCAGCACTGCCAGATGGCGGACGCCGCGCAGCTCCGGCGCGTTCGCGCGCTCGGGATGTGCGTGAACTTCTTCGCGAATCATCTGTACTACTGGGGAGATGCGCATTACAGCCAGACCGTCGGCCCCGATCGTGCGAACCGGATGAATGCGGCCGGCTCCGCGCGGCGGCTCGGCATTCCATTCGCGCTGCACTCGGATGCGCCGATCACGCCGCTGAATCCGCTGTTCACCGCGTGGTGCGCGGTGCAGCGCGAGACGGCGTCCGGGCGCGTGCTCGGCGCAGGCGAGCGGCTTGCGGTCGACGATGCGCTGCATGCGATCACGCTCGGCGCGGCGTATACGTTGCGGATGGATCATCTCGTCGGCAGCATCGAGGTCGGCAAGTTCGCGGATTTCGCGGTGCTCGACGACGATCCGTCGGCTTGCGCGCCCGCGCGCCTGAAAGAACTGGCCGTGTGGGGCACCGTGCTCGGCGGACGCGTGTTCCGGTCGCCGCGATGAGTGCGCATGCCGCGGCCACTGCGACTGCGATCGCACCGATCGACCTCGCGGTGGTCGGTGGCTATCTCGGTGCGGGCAAGACGACGCTCGTCAACGCGATCCTGCAGGCGCCGCATGGCCGGCGCATCGCGGTGCTCGTCAACGATTTCGGCGCGGTGAACATCGATGCGCGCCTCGTGCGCGCGCGCGGCGACGACGTAATCGAACTCGACAACGGTTGCATCTGCTGCACGATCGGCGGCGCGCTCGTCGATGCACTGTCGCGCGTCGCGACGCGCGACGTGCGACCCGAACTGCTGCTCGTCGAAGCGAGCGGCGTGGCCGATCCCGCGAAGATCGCGCAGATCGGACTGCTGAACGGTGCCTTCCGGTTGACGTCGGTGCTTGTCGTCGCCGATGCACTGGCGTGGCGCGACACGCTGGCCGATCCGCTCGTCGGCGCGATGGCGCAGCGCCAGCTCGACGGCGCGGGCGCGATCGTCGTGACCAAGCTCGACCGGCTTGCGCCGGCGCAGCGCGACGCGGTGCTCGACGACGTGCGCACGTGTGCGCCGACCGATATCGTTGTCGCGGCACGGCATGGCGAGATTCCGCTCGCGCTGCTGTTCGACGCGGCGGTGCCCGATCGCCGAAACAGGTCGGATCTCGCGCGCATGCGCCGGCCGATCGGTCGTGACGCGATGCCGGCGTTCGCGAGCGTCACCGTCGCCGTGCCGGAGGTGCTCGACAAGGCGCGCTTGCGTGCGTGGCTGAAGGCGTTGCCGCGCACGATCCTGCGCGCGAAAGGCATCGTGCGCATGGCCGATGCGGATGGTGCGGTCGGCACGCGCGTCTGTCAGGTCGCCGCGCGGCGCATCCGGTTCTCGTCGATGGAAGACGAAGGCCTGGCCGCGCACGAAGGGGACGGCGTCATGGTGTTCATCGGGATCATCGATGCTGCTACGGAAGCCGGGTTGCGCGACGGCATCGTGCAATGCAGCGTGGCCGCCGGGACGGTTGCGATGACATCGAACGTCGATTGATCGGCGTCGCGCATTCGGGTTACGCTTCGGCGGGCGACGGCATGCGCCGCATGCCGGGCCGGGCATTTTTACCTCGAACGTCGCGGGCACGTAGCTTCTACAGGCCCGCGACCCAGCGACGATCCAAGCCGATGACCATCCAGAACCGATCGAATGCTCGCGCCGACGAGCGAGGGCAGGCCGCGATTCCCGCACGCGGCGCGCGGCGCACGAACCTGCGCTCCGTCGCGGCGGCCGCGCTGCTGACGTTATTGCCGATCGCCGCGCACGCGGCCGGCTTCGACTGCGCGAAGGCCGCTTCGCCGACCGAGAAGACGATCTGCGCGGACGCCGCAGTGTCGAAGCTCGACGGCGACTTGGCGACGGCGTGGAAGAAGGCGCTTGCGAAAGGCGGCGATACGGCCGCGCTGAAGGCCGCGCAGTTGAAATGGCTGAAGCAGCGTGACCAGTGCGGTAGCGACGCGCCGTGCCTGGGCGACCGCTACCGCGAACGGCTCGCGAGCCTGAGCGGCACACCGCTTGCCGCCGACCGCTGGCAGCAAACGTGGTACCTGACGAGCGACAACCCGTCGTTCGGCGGCGTGCTGACGTTCACCGGTACGGCGCCGCGCCTTCATTTCGAGCTGGGCGGCAACAACGGCGCGAATACTGGCGGGCTCGACGGCGACGTCGTGTTGCACGGCGACAGCGGCACCTACCGCCAGGACAAATGCCGGCTCGATTTCGACCGGAAAGGCGGACGCATCCGCGTCACGCAACAGGGCGCGGATGTCGATTGCGGCGCCGGCGCGGGCGTCGTCTATGCGGGCAACTACGTGACCGCGTCGCAGTTACAGGCCAAACCGCCGGCCGATCTGCTGAGCCTCAAGGTCGTGACCGACGCGACGCAGAACGCGATCGCGCACAAGTTGCTCGGCACCGACTATCCGGTGCTCGTCGACATGGTCAACTACAGCGCCGACGAAAAGGATCTCGACGGGTTGAACGCGCGCGTGAAATCGTATTGGGTGCGCGGCATCGCGACGACGAACGCGGCGATCGTGATGAGCCGCGGCGCCGATCTGTGGATCGGGCTGCTCGTGTTCGACGCGCAGGACAAGGTCCGGATGCGCTATTACTCGAACGCGCAGGCGTGGAAAAAGACCGTGCCGAAGACCCTCCGCGCATGGCACGACAATCTCGACAAGACACTGCCGATCGACGTGATGCAGTGAGCGGGCGGGGCGGCCGGCAGCCGCCCGGCGCGCGTTCATTGTTTGCGCGATGCGCGCGCCTGCGCCGGTGGTGCGGCCGATTCCCGCGTGCGCAACTCGGGCAGCACGGCACAACCGGGCCCCGTTGCGCCGTTTTCGAGCGCGTCGAGCAACGCATGCGCGGCCTGGCGTCCGATCGCATCGGTGTCGACCCACATCGTCGTCAGCGGCGGGCGAATCTCGCGCGCGAGCGCGATGTCGTCGAACCCGGTGATCGACAATTGCGCGGGCACGTCGATGCCGAGCGCCTGCGCCTCGAGCAATGCGCCGAGCGCGAGCGCGTCGTTGCCGCAGATCACGGCCGTCGGCCGCGTCGCCGCGTCGCTGTCGGCGATGGCGCGCAGGCTCGCCCGCCCGAACGCGATCGTGGCCGCGCCTTCGTGCTGATGCACGGGGCGCACCGCGAGCCCGTGCGCGGCAAGCGTGTCGTGAATGCCGCGCAGGCGGGCCTGGACGCGGTCGTTGTCGGCCGACGGCTGCATGATGATCGCGAAATCGCGGTGGCCGAGGTCGAGCAGGTGGGTGGTGAGCCGCGCGAACGCCGCGCGGTTGTCGAAGCCGATGCAGCAGTGCGGGCTGTCGTCGCGATACGCATACGTGACGACGTACGGCACGCGATGCATCGCAAGCAGTTCGAACAGTTCCGGCGGATACGCTTCGCCGACCAGCGACACGGCTTCCACGCCGCGTGACAGCATCGCGCGCACCTGGGCCAGCGCCTGCGCGGGATCGTAGTTCGAGCAGCCCAGAAACAGCGTGATGCCGTGCTCCGCCATGACCGCCTGCATGCCCGCGACCTGCGACGCGAACACCTGGTCGTCGAGCGTCGGAATGATCGCGCCCGTGATGTGGGTGCGCGTGGACGCGAGCGCGCGGCCGGCCGCATTCGGAATCCAGTTCAGTGCGCGCGCCGCGTCGCGCACGCGCTGCTGCACGTCGGCCGACACCTTGCCGGGATCGTTGTAGACGCGCGAGACGGTCGCGGTCGACACGCCGGCCAGCTTCGCGACATCGCCGAGCACCGAGCGGCCGCTGCCGCGGCGCGCACGCGACGCGCCGCCGCGGGACGGGGGCGTGCTCATCGGCGGTCTCCCGGCGCGGCGGCCCCGCCGGAGCCGCGCGTTGTCAAAAGCGTCATTGTTTACCCTCGATTCTTGATGGTCCCGCTTGCATTCCCGTTCGAGCCTGTGAGAATGTAAGCGCTATCTTGATGCTGTTCCGTATTATGTCAGACACATATCCCATCCACATTGCAAAGTTTTCATCGACGACGGCCTTCCTGGCCATTTTGTCCGGCTCAAATGTAAGCGGTTACATTCGGAAATGAACGACGCCCATTCACCGCGTATCGCTGTCGTCGGCAGCGTGAACATCGACCTCGTCACCCACGCGCCGCGCCTGCCGGTGCCGGGCGAAACGCTGCTCGGCACCGATTTCCAGACCGTTCACGGCGGCAAGGGTGCGAACCAGGCGGTTGCCGCCGCGCGCCTGGGCGTGTCGGTCGCGATGATCGGCTGCGTCGGCGACGACGCGTTCGGTGCGCGCCTGCACGGCGCGCTGGCGGCGGAGCGCATCGACGTGACGCATCTGCATCGCGTCGGCGGCACGGCGACCGGGGTTGCCGCGATCACGGTCGACGACAGCGGCGCGAACAGCATCGTCGTCGTGCCCGGCGCGAATGCGTGCCTCGATGCCGACCGGATCGACGCGGCGCGCGAAACGATCGCCGGGGCGGCGCTGCTCGTCTGCCAGTTGGAAGTGCCGCTCGCCACCGTTGCGCGCGCAATTGCCTGCGCGACCGCGCATCACACGCCGGTGCTGCTCAATCCCGCACCCGCGCAGCCGCTGCTAGATGCGTTGCTGGCGCGGATCGACTACCTCGTTGTCAACGAAACCGAAGCCGAGTCGCTGACCGGCATCGCCGTGGGCGACGATGCGTCGGCCGTGCGCGCCGCCGATGCGCTGTGCGCAAAGGGCGTCGGCAACGTGCTGGTCACGCTCGGCGCGCGCGGCGTCTGCTGGCGCGGCAGCGCAGGGAACGGCCGGCATCGTGCGATGACGGTGGTCGCCGTCGATACGACCGCGGCCGGCGACACGTTCGTCGGCGGGTTCGCGGCCGCCCGCGCAGGCGGCGCGTCGATGGACGACGCGATCGGCTTCGGCCAGCGTGCGGCCGCAATCAGCGTCACGCGCTACGGCGCGCAGACCTCGATCCCGACGCGCGAAGAAGTGGCACGTATGAACGCCTAGATTCCGCAAGCGACGGAACGGCCGGACCCGGCCGATACCAGTGACATGGAGACAATCGTAATGAGCGAAAACCAAACTGTTCCGCACGCGCCGCCGCGTATCCGGCGCGGGCAACGCATCGCGCTCGCGCTGTTGATGGCGAGCGGGATCGTCAACTATCTCGATCGCGGCACGCTGGCCGTCGCGAGCTCGGCGATCCGGGGCGATCTCGGGTTGTCGCTCGCGCAGATGGGGCTGCTGCTGTCGGCGTTCTCGTGGAGCTATGCGTTGTGCCAGTTTCCCGTCGGCGGGCTCGTCGATCGCATCGGTCCGCGCTGGCTGCTCGGCATCGGGCTGATCGTCTGGTCGTTCGCGCAAGCGGCGGGCGGCATCGTGTCCACCTTCGGCTGGTTCATCGTCGCGCGCATCGCGCTCGGCATCGGCGAGGCGCCGCAGTTCCCGTCGGCCGCGCGGGTCGTGAGCAACTGGTTTCCGCTGCGCGCGCGCGGCACGCCGACCGGGATCTTCAATGCCGCGTCGCCGCTCGGCACCGCGCTCGCGCCGTTGCTGCTGGCGATCCTCGTTGCGTCGTTCGACTGGCGCTGGGCGTTCGTTGCGACGGGCGCACTCGGGCTCGTCGTCGCCGTCGTATGGTTTGCGCTGTACCGCGATCCGGTGCGTGCGGAATTGACCGCGGCCGAGCGTGGTTATCTCGATGCCGATGCACAGACCGCGGTTGCGGCGCCGAAACTGACCTTCGCCGAATGGCGCAGCCTGTTCTCGCACGGCACGACCTGGGGGATGCTGATCGGCTTTTTCGGGTCCGTGTACCTGAACTGGGTCTACCTGACCTGGCTGCCCGGGTACCTGACGATGGAGCGCCACATGAGCCTGATCCGGACCGGGTTTGCCGCATCGGTGCCGTTCCTGTGCGGGTTCGTCGGCTCGCTGGTCGCCGGCTGGCTGTCGGATCTGGTCACGCGTCGCAGCCGTTCGCCGGTCGTGAGCCGGCGCAACGCAGTGGTGGTCGCGATGCTCGGCATGGTCGCGTTCACGATCCCGGCCGCGCTCGTGCAGAGCAACGCAGTTGCGCTCGCATGCATTTCGGTCGTGATCTTTCTCGCCAACGCGGCGTCGGCCTGCTCGTGGGCGCTCGCGACGGCGGCCGCGCCGCCGAGCCGTATCGCGTCGCTCGGCGCGATCCAGAATTTCGGCGGTTTCATCGGCGGTGCGCTTGCGCCTATCCTGACGGGCGTCATTGCGCAGAAGTGGTCGTTCGTGCCGGCGCTGCTGACCGCCGCGGCGATCGCGTTCGCCGGCGCGATGGCCTACTTGCTGCTGGTGCGCAAGCCGATTCCCGAGCAGGCCGCGAACGCCACGTCGGGACCGTTGCCGGCCTGAGCACGCTGCTGGCACCACGCATTCATTGAAGGAAGGAGAAACAGATGCAACACCAGCAGCAATCGAGCGTAACCATCGAGGGGATCGTGCCGGTCATGCTGACGCCGTTCGACGACGCCGGCGCGATCGACTACGCGGGGCTCGAGCGGCTCATCGAATGGTATCTGGCGCACGGTTCGGATGCGTTGTTCGCGGTGGCGCAATCGAGCGAGATGCAGTTCCTGAGTCTTGCCGAACGCGCGGAACTGGCGCGCTTCGTGGTCGAGCGGGTGGCCGGGCGCGTGCCCGTGGTCGCGTCCGGGCACATCAGCGACGATCTCGACGCGCAGGTCGCCGAGCTGTGCGCGGCGGCCGAATCGGGCGCGCAGGGTGTCGTGCTCGTGACCAACCGCCTCGATCCGCAGCGCAAGGGCAGCGCCGCGTTGCTCGACCATCTTCACCGGCTGCTCGCGCGATTGCCGTCGGATCTGCCGCTCGGCCTGTATGAGTGTCCGGCGCCTTACCGGCGGCTCCTGTCCGATGACGAATTGCGCGCGTGCATCGACACGGGCCGGTTCGTGATGCTCAAGGACGTGAGCTGCGACCTGGAGACGGTGAAGCGGCGTGTCGCGCTCGCCGCGGGATCGCCGCTGAAGATCCTGAACGCGAACGCCGCGATTGCGTGGGACGCGATGAAGGCGGGTTCCGCCGGCTTCAACGGCGTGTTCACCAACTTCCACCCGGATCTCTACCGGTGGTTGCGCACGCAAGGAGACACGAATCCGGCGCTGGCCGACGAGCTCTCGACGTTCCTGGTGGTCTCGGCGGTGTCGGAGGCGCTGGGCTACCCGGCGCTCGCGAAGCTCTACCATCAGCGGATCGGCACCTTCGGGTCGATCCGTTGCCGCGCGATCGACTACGACGTGCGCGAACGATTCTGGGCGCTCGACGCGGTGCTCGACAAGATCGTGGCCGGAACCGAGCATTTCCGCCGGCGGATCGCTGCGCAGTAGCGGGCGCGGCCGCGCGGTGTCGACGGCGCGCCGGCATCGCCCTGGATGGCTCGAACCCGGCGCCGCGTTCGGGCCGCGTGCGCAACCCGACGAAACCGCCGGGATCTCCGGTAGCGTCGACGGCGGCAAAGCCGCCTGCCGCGGGCGTGCCGCCACGCGAGCCGTGAAGCTCCGCATCAGCCTTGTTGTTTTCGATTGTCCACTTTTTCGAGACAGCGAATCATGTTTTGACGGATTGATGATTTGCCGCGAGACAGTAGACTGCACCCGTGCTTCGCCAGAACCGATCCGGAGCGCGCCACGAAGGCGCGCCCGGACGGATTCTTCGGCGGCGGGCCAGACGGCTTGCCGACCGATTGCGCGAGGAGTGGTTCGTTGCCGACCTGATTCGCCGATTCGGCGCGCATCGGCAGCGGATGCATCAAACCGTCAATTCAAGGGTGATTGCTATGCGTTACGTTTCGCTGGAGTCGAAGAAGGACGAGCTGCTGCTGGCGGCTCGCGTGCTGATGATGATCCTGTTCGTGCTGTTCGGCTGGCAGAAGCTGAACGGTTTTTCGGGCACGGTCGCGTACATGGCGTCGACGGGGAACCCGGCGCCCGAACTGGCGGCCGCGATCGCGGTGGCGGTCGAACTGGCCGGCGGCGTGCTGATCGCGATCGGCTTCTATACGCGTCCGCTCGCACTGGTGTTCGCCGCCTATACGCTCGCGACCGCGCTGATCGGCCATCGCTACTGGGCGCTGCAGGGGATGGACCAGTACATGGCGATGATCAACTTCTACAAGAACGTGAGCATCATCGGCGGATTGCTGTTGCTCGCGCTGAGCGGGCCGGGGCGGTATTCGTTCGACCGGAAGTAAAGCAGAGCGAAATTTCTGTTCGGTGTGACAGGCCCGGTGCGCGGATGTGCACCGGGCTTTGTTTATCTGGGGCGATGGATGTGTCGTCTGCAGTTCCGGAAATCGTGATCGTGACAGGGTGCGGATGCACCGGTTGTGACGAACTCTCCGGGCGGGCGATCGTCGTCGTTCCGTAATCGTTTTGCATTAAAATCGCACGCAAATCAGTGACAGGCAGCGGTCCGGTTCGCCATTTCACGGAAATCGAGAGGGCACATGTCCAGGGTCATCGCGGGCGTTGTGATCGGGATTGTATTTCTCGTCATTGCCGCATTTACTGCAATGTCGCCCCATCCCCAGATCGAATTCATGACCAAGACGGGTGACAGGGTCGCCTATCCGCAGGGCGGGATGAGCTACGGCATGAAGGTCGGGGGCAAGATGACCGTCCTCTATCAGGCGGAGGCGCCTTCCCGCACGGCTTCCGCACAAATCGCACTCAATGACAGCAACTGATTCATCGACTCCTCCCGCAACTGTCCTGCTGATCGGTGCATCCGGTCTCCTCGGCAGGGCCGTTGCCGCATCGCTGGCCCGCGAATCATCCATCGGCCTGGTGGCCACGGTGAGAAATCCGAAGACCGCCGGCGCCGCGCTCCTCGCACTGCCACCAGAAAACCTCGCGCTCGTCGACGTGCTTGACCACACAGTGCTTGAGCGTCTGTTCGAGTCAAAGAAGCCCGCCGCCGTCATCCTCTGCGCAGCGGAACGCCGCCCCGACGTCTGCGAACGCGACCCTGCCGCCGCACGCGCGATCAACGTCACCGCACCGGCCCGCATCGGCGCGCTCGCCGCGCGATATGGCGCATGGACGCTCGGCATCTCCACCGACTACGTATTCGACGGCAAGTCCGCCCCGTACCGTGAAGACGCCACCCCGAACCCGCTGAACATCTACGGCCGCACCAAACTGGAAGGCGAGGCGGCACTCCTCGCCGCGTCGCCGCTGTCCTGCGTGCTGCGCCTGCCATTGCTCTACGGCCCGATCACCGACTGGAGCGAATCGGCCGTCACGAGCCTCGTCCCGGCGATCGTCGCTTCCGCGCGCCCGGGTGCCGACGCGGTCGGCATGGACGCATGGGCGATCCGTTACCCGACCTACACGCCGGATGTCGCGCAGGTGATCCGCGACCTGACGCTGCGTCATCTCGCGGGCTCGCCCGTCACGGGCATCCGTCACTGGTCGGGCAAGGAGCCGATGACGAAGTACGACATCGCGCAGCGGATCGCGGCCGCACTCGGCATCGCGGCATCGCTCACGCCGATCGACCAGCCGACCGACGCGACGCCGCGTCCGTACGATTGCCATCTGGATGCATCGCGCGTGCGCGAACTCGGGATCGATTACGCGACGCCGTTCGATACCGCGTTGCGTGCCGTGCTGCGCGATGCGCCGCGGGCGTTGTAGGATCCGGCGCGCAGTGGCGGCGCCGGCCCGCCGCCATGTTTGACACACCGCGTCCGCGGCCATTAAAGTCGCGACGCGGGCCGGTGGGTCAAGCACACGCCCGGAACAGGCAGCCGATGTTCCAGGACTACGGGGCTACCCCGTGGATGAGATCGACACCCCGATGCGTCGCAAGAGCGCGGGTTGCGCGTCGCGCAACGACTGCTCTCGCAGCACCAGTCACGTTGACTCATCGTCCCGCCCATCAATTTCCATGTACGCGCCCCTGTTCGACACCACCCGCACGATTGCCGAAGCGATGCTGGCCGGTTCGCCCGAACGCGGCAGCATCGTCGCCCGGATGGCGGCCGTGCTCGGCGCTGCGCCGGCCTGGGCGCACGAAGTCGCGGATGCCGCGCTCGCCCGCTTCGGCGCGCACTGGGCCGAAGCCGACCTCGACGCGCTTGCAGCGGACCTGGCCGAGGCGCCCGGATTCGTCAGCGCATGGTATGGCGACCATCGGCCGACCGTGATCCGCGTCGTGCGGCGGCCGCCGGTCCAGCGGCCGTTGCCGGCGCCGCTCGCCGGCTGCGACGTGCCGCAATGGGCGACGCCGGGCGATCTCGCCGGCTGGCTCGGCATGCGCGTGCCGGAACTCGACTGGCTGTCCGACCACTGGCGCGTCGACGCGCGCAGCAGCGCAACGCCGCTGCATCACTACACCTACGTTGCGGTCGACAAGCGAAGCGGCGGGTGCCGCCTGATCGAGATTCCGAAGGGACGGCTACGCGAAGCGCAGCGCCGCATCCTGCACGGGCTGCTCGATTGCATTGCGCCGCACGGCGCGGCCCACGGTTTTCGCAAGGGGCACGGGATCGTGTCGTTTGCGGCGCCGCATGCGGATCGCGATGTCGTGGTCCGCTTCGATCTCGCGGATTTCTTCGTGTCGGTGCGCGCCGCACGGGTCCATGCGCTGTTCGTCACGCTCGGGTATCCGGCCGAAGTCGCGCGCACGCTCACCGGGCTGTGCACCAATCGCGTGCCGTCGGCGCGGCTGCTCGCGCCGGACCTGCGCGACCGGTTCGACTGGATCGGCCGCCAGCGCTATCGCGAACGGCATCTGCCGCAGGGCGCGCCGACGTCGCCGGCGCTGGCGAACCTGAGCGCCTTCCGGTTCGACCTGCGGCTCGCCGCGCTCGCGCGTTCGCTCGATGCGACCTACACGCGCTATGCCGACGATCTCGCGTTTTCGGGTGGCCGCGCGCTCGCGCGCGACGTCGAGCGGCTGCAGGTCAGGGTCGCCGCGATCGCGCTCGAGGAAGGCTTTGCGCTGCAACTGCGCAAGACGCGCGTGATGCGGCGCGGCGCGCGGCAGCAACTGGCCGGCGTGGTCGTCAATCGTCATCCGAATCTGGCGCGCGATGAGTTCGATCTCCTGAAGGCCATCCTGACCAATTGCATCCGGCGCGGGCCGGCCTCGCAGAATCGCGACGCGCATCCGGATTTCCGCGCGCATCTCGCCGGACGCGTCGCGCATGCGGCCGCGCTGAACGCGGCGCGCGGCGCGAAGCTGTGCGCGCTGTTCGACCGGATCGCGTGGCATACCCCCGATGCAGACCGGTAAACCGCCGGGCCCGCATCGACTCCGGCCGGCAACTCGTGCAACACAAAGCCGTGCACTGCTATCATTCGCGCCATGCCGCGCCAGTGCCATGGTGCGGTTCAGAACTTGCCGCAGCCGTTCGCCGTGCCTTCGTGCGCGGCGTGCCGCGCGTTGCCGGCCCGGCCCTGTCTGTCATTGACGCGCGACGTCGTTTAGTGCGCGTCGCGCAAACCGTGCCGGTTCAGGCAAACGATTCACCTATTTGACAGCACCGATCGGCGGAACTTCATGGTAGGTTCGCCCATCGGAGCTTTTTGCAAAAACATGCCCAAAGAGGATGAATACATGACCCAGGCCCTGCAGGAACTCGAAGCACAACTTCGGGACCTGAACATCAAGCTGTCGGATGCGAAGCAGAAGGAGAAGCAGGCCGCACTCGCGGCATTCAAGGAACAGGTCGAGCTTTTGGGAATCTCGCAGCAGGAAGTGCTGAGCGCGCTCGGCTATATCGTCCAGCGAAAGCGCAAGGCGCCGGCCAAGTACTACGATCCGACGACCGGCCGTTCGTGGTCGGGCCGCGGCCCGAGACCGAAATGGCTCGAAGGCAAGGATCTCGACACGCTCGCCGTCGACCGCGGGGCCAAGGCCTGGTGGCCCGGGGACGATCAGGGCTGAAGCCGGCCGCGCCGCAAGGCCGCCCGGCGCCGTCCGGTTCGCGCGAGCGGGCCTGCCGGCAACGCCGCAGCACACTGTCTTTCATCCGGTGTCCGGCCTGACCGCGACATCGCCGGCTTCGCCGCCGACACCGGATCGCCGCTTTCCCGTTCATTGCCCGCAGATGCCCGCTTGCCGTCCCGGAAGCGGGCGCTGAAGCGCGCCCCCGCGCCAGCCCCCGTTCACCGGCCCGTCATCCGCGGGCACAGGCCGTAGAATGTCGCCGGACATTCGTGGCAGGACACCATGGCAGCAAACATGAAATCTTCCACGCTCGGCGGCCCGTCGGCCCCGCGCGTGGAGCAGGTCGGGTCGTACGCGTGGAAAGCGCTGGCCGGGTCGGCGATCGGCTATGCGATGGACGGCTTCGACCTGCTGATCCTCGGCTTCATGCTGCCGGCGATCACGGCGGCGCTGCAGCTGACGCCCGGGCAGGGCGGCGCGCTGGTCACGTGGACGCTGATCGGCGCGGTCGCGGGCGGCATCGTGTTCGGCGCGCTGAGCGACCGCTACGGGCGCGTGCGCGTGCTGACCTGGACGATCCTGCTGTTCGCGATCTTCACCGGCCTGTGCGCGTTCGCGCGCGGCTTCTGGGATCTGCTCGTCTACCGCACCATCGCGGGCATCGGCCTGGGCGGCGAGTTCGGGATCGGCATGGCGCTCGCGGCGGAAGCGTGGCCGGCCAGCAAGCGTGCGCGCGTGTCGTGCTACGTCGCGCTCGGCTGGCAGGCCGGCGTGCTGCTGGCCGCGCTGCTGACGCCGTTCCTGCTGCTCCACATCGGCTGGCGCGGCATGTTCCTGGTCGGCGTGCTGCCCGCGCTGCTCGCGTGGGCGATGCGCAACAAGCTGCACGAGCCGGAAGCGTTCGTGCAGCGCGCGGCGCAGCCGAAGTCCAACGCGTTCCGCATGCTCGTCGCGGACGGCCGCACCGCGCGCACGAGCCTCGGCATCGTGATCCTCTGTTCGGTCCAGAACTTCGGCTACTACGGGATCATGATCTGGCTGCCGACCTTCCTGTCGAAACAGATGGGCTTCTCGCTGACGAAGTCGGGGCTATGGACGGCAGCGACCGTCGTCGGGATGATGATCGGCGTCTGGGTGTTCGGGCAACTGGCCGACCGCATCGGGCGCAAGCCGACGTTCCTGCTGTACCAGCTCGGCTCGGTCGCGACGGTCATCGCGTATGCGCGGCTGTCGGACCCGACGGCGATGCTGTGGGCCGGCGCGCTGATGGGCATGTTCGTCAACGGCATGGTCGGCGGCTACGGGGCGCTGATGTCCGAAGGCTATCCGACGGCCGCGCGCGCGACCGCGCAGAACGTGCTGTGGAACATCGGCCGCGCTGTGGGCGGCTTCGGTCCGGTCGCGGTCGGCGCGCTCGCCGCGCACTACTCGTTCCAGACGGCCATCACGCTGCTCGCCGGCCTCTACGTGCTCGACATGGTCGCGACGTTGTTCCTGATTCCCGAGCTCAAGGGCGTCGAGCTCGAATGAGCGCGGCGAGCCGGGGTTCGCTCGCGGCCGGAACCCGACGCGGGCGCACGCACCGCAACGATTTCACCGGAATTCACGATGCACCAGAAGAACAGGACGATCGGCGTGATGGGCTCGGGCAAGGAACCGTGGCTGGCGTTTTCTGAACCGCTCGGCGCGTGGCTCGCGCAGGCCGGCTTCAACCTGCTGACGGGCGGCGGGCAGGGCGTGATGCTGGCGGTCGCGCGCGCATTTGCCGGCGTGCCCGGGCGGGCCGGACGATCGATCGGCATCCTGCCGACGCAGGCCGATCCGCTCGCGGGTTTCGTGCCGCTCGACGGTTATCCGCATCCGTTCGTCGACATCCCGATCCTCACGCCGCTGCCGCGCCGCGAACCGGGCGCCGATCCGCAGACGATCAACCGCAACTACGTGAACGTGCTGAGCAGCGACCTGATCGTCGCGCTGCCGGGCGGGCACGGCACGGCCGAGGAGATTGCGCTCGCGCAGCGCTGGTGCAAGCCGCTCGTCTGCTTCGGGCCGGACGGCGCGTTCCGCGAGCTTGCCGCAGGGGCCGTGTGCACGTCGTCGCTCGACGACGTGATCCGGTTCGTGGAAGACGCGTTTTCGGCGGAGCAGGTGCAGGCGCTGCGATAGTTCACGCGATCGGCTTCGATCGCATGCGTTGCGACGTCCGCACACCATGGCCGGTTCTTACTGCTGCCGGCCGTCCAGCAGGTCGAGTACCTGCGCCCAGTCGAACGGCAGCAGCGCTTCGTAGTCGAGCCCGCGTGCGGCCATCCTGTCGACGAAACGATCCTGCACGCGCGCGCACGCGTCGCTCATGTCCGGCGCGATGCCGCCTTCGCGCAGCGTTTCGCTCACTTCGCGCATTTCCGCCGCGCGCCGGCGGCCGTGTTCGGCCACGCGGCTGATCAGGTAGCCGGGCAGGTCGGGCGACGTCGCGAACGGGTCGAAGGTCTGCCGCAATGACGCGAGCACGAGCGCATCGGCCCCGTACGCGCGGGCGGCGCCCAGGCACTCGACGGTCAACGCTTCGATGCCCTTGATCATCACGCTGCGGCACATCTTCGCCGCCGACGCGACGCCGACACGGGTCGACACGGCCCGCGCATTGAAGCCGAGCGCCTTCAGCTCGCACGCGAGCGCTTCGGCCTGCGGGCCGCCCAGCAGCATCGGCACGGCGAGCCCGAAAGGCGGCACGGGTGCCATCACGGCCGATTCGACATAGCGGCCGCCGGCGGCTTCGATCAGCCGCTGGCCGTGCTGCTTCATCGCGGGCGACACCGAGTTGATGTCGATGTAAGTCTGGCCCGGGCGGATGCAGGCCGCCGCGGCTTCGACGACGTCGGTGTCGGACGACGCCGTGACGGCGGAGACGATCCACCGCGCATCGCGGATCGCATCGGCGAGGGTCGGCGCGGCCTGCACGTTCAGGCGCGCGGCCTTGTCGCGCATCGCCGGCGCGGCGCGTGCGTCGTCGAGCTGCCGGTCGTACATCGTCACGCGCACGTTGCGCGCGGCCAGCGCACCGCCGAGCAGGCCGCCGGCTTCGCCGAATCCGATGAACGCGAGCGTCGATTCGTTCACGTGTGTCGCTCCTTCAGAACGTGAGTCGGCCAGAGGCCGTGACGCGCATCGCGCGAAGCGGCGGCGCGCCGGGAACAGCGGTATCCCGGTCGTTTATGGCGATACGGCGGCTCGATGCCGGGCTGATCGGCCTGCGTGGGAAATTGTCGGCCGCCGGCTGCCGCACATGCAATGCGAACCCGGCGCGACAGCCATGCGCTCTCTTTATCGCGTGACGGCGGCATGCGGCGAGCGCGCAACTTCGGTCGCGACGACGCGGATCGCGTCGATCAGCGCGCGCGCGGCCGGCGACGGCGGGCTGCCGGTGCGCGTCATCAGGCCGATGTCGCGCGTCGTCTCGCGCATCGGCGGGACGTCGAGGACGGCCAGCAGCCCCGCATCGCACTCGTAGCGCAGCTGCTGCGCGGACAGCACCGCGAGCATGTCGGTGTGCAGCAGCAGGCCGCGGATCACGGCAAGGTCGGCCGATTCAACCGTCGGCATCGGCGGCTTCAGCTTCAAGCGGCGGAACAGCGCGTCGAACAGGCCGCGCGCGGGCGCATGGCTGCGCGGCAGGATCCATTGCGCCCCGGCGAGGCTCTTGATGCCGAGGTTGCGCGCGCCGGCGAGCGGATGATCGCGCCGCGCGAGTACGACGAGGTTCTCCGACATCAAACGTTCGTTCTCGAGATCGCTCGTCGGGTCGCCGGCACGCAGCGCGCCGAGGATGAAGTCGATGTCGCCCGCGCGCACGCCGGCGACGAGCGCTTCGTACGCGCTTTCGTCGGTGATCACGCGCACCTTCGGGAAGCGCGTGACGACGCGCGCGACGGCTTCGGGCAGCATCAGCGTGCGGCCGAGCGGCAGCGCGCCGACGGTCACGACGCCCTGGATGCTGCCGTGCAGCGCCGCGACGTCGTCGGCGACGTGCCGCAATTCGTTCAGCGCGCGCCGCACGTGCAGCAGGAACGTCTCGCCGTCGGTCGTCAGCAGCAGGCCGCGCGGATGGCGATGGAACAGCGCGAATCCCGCGCCGCTCTCGAGAATCCGGATCGCGCTGCTGACGGCCGGCTGCGTGACGCCGAGCGTGCGCGCCGCGCTCGGCATGTGCCGGTGCCGCGCGAGCGTCGAGAACGACTGAAGCCGCCGCGTGTTGAGCAGGTACGCCGGCAGCCCGCCTTCGGCCGTCGCGCGTCGGCGCGACTGGCGTAGCGCGCACCAGTTCGCCAGCGCGCCGAGTTCGGCGAACACGCGCTCGCCGCGCTTCAGCACCGCGCGCCCGACCGGCGTCGCGAGCATGCCCGACGGTTTCCGGTCGAACAGCGGCTCGCCGAGCGCCGTTTCGATTTCCTGCACGGCGCGCGTAACGGCCGACTGCGCGCGAAACAGCGTCGCGGCCGCGCGGCTCACGCTGCCGGCGTCGGCGACGCGCTGCACCGCGTACAGGCAGGCGAGATTCGGGAGTTCGGTGATGTCCATGGGTCGGTTGGGCACGGACAGAGGCCGCATTGGGTGCCGGCCGGTGTGCAGCGCGCCGGGCAGGTGTCGACCGACTTTACCGGAACGGCGGCGCCGCAGCTTGCGTCGTGCTTATCAGTCTATCTGCTTTGTTTATCGGTATCGAATCGTCCGGATCGGCGGTGGCGCCGGCGGACCGAAGTACGGTCGGGCGCGAGCGCCATATCCGGCGGGCTTTCCGGCTATCTGTCAGGTGAATGACTTCTCTAGAAAACGCTTGGCGGTCATGTCATTTCGACGGAATCAAAGGGTTTACCCTGGCTATTTGGTCCGGCCACCGAATGAGTAATTTCGATCCCGGCAGCCGCATCAGCGCAGTTGCCGGCGTATCGGGCCGCCATCTGATTCATTGTTTGTCCGATCACCCCGGGCGTCCCGCCGAGCGAGGCGCCCCTCTGACGAGCGAGGCAGCGCAATGGGACGACAGCACACGTTGGGAGCCGGAAAACCGGCGGGCGGCATGCAGGCCGACGCATCGCCGGGCCGAGCCGCTTTTGCGGAAACGGTGCGGGCGGGCATTCGCGGGGGCCTGACGGGGGCTGTGCTGATCTGGGTCTACGAGGCGCTCGTGTGGGTCGGCGCGCAGCACCTGATGCCGCTCGCCGGCATCCCGCGCAACGCGACGGGGCTCGTGTTCGGCAAGGCCGTGCAGGACGCGCTCGGCATCGGGTCGTACTTCATCGGCACCGCGATTCATTTCGCGTTCGCGCTGTCGTGGGGCATCGTGTTCGCGGCGATCTGGCCGTGGTTCCGCCGGCGCGGCTTTGAAGCGACGTTCGTCGCGCTGTTCTTCGCGATCGTCGCGTGGATCGTGATGCACGCGCTGATCATGATCGCGTCGAGCAACCACCCGAACTACTTCGACCCGAACGTGATCATCGGCGGGTTCATGTCGCACTTTGTCTTTGCCGTCCCGCTCGCGCTGGTCGTCAAGCGCAGCCTCGCGCCGCAGCCATACGGCCGCGCATAGATAGCGCATAGGCAGCGGGCGCGGCGCACACGCATTCATTCTGTCACGGACGGCCGGGCGGGCCGGACCGCATTCGAGCATCACGAAGGAGCATTGGCATGGCACGGATTATCGGAGGCATCGCGGCCTCCCACACGCCCACGATCGGGTTCGCGTTCGACAAGAACAAGCGCGACGACCCGGTATGGGCGCCGATCTTCGAGAACTTCGCGCCGCTAGCCGCGTGGCTCGCCGACAAGCGCCCCGACGTGCTGCTGTTCATCTACAACGACCATGTCACGTCGTTCTTCTTCGATCACTACTCGGCGTTCGCGCTTGGCGTCGGGCCGCAGTGGCATCCGGCCGACGAGGGCGGCGGCGCGCGCGACTTGCCGCCGATCGCCGGTCATCCGGCGTTCGCCGCGCATGTCGGCCAGTCGCTGATGGCCGACGAGTTCGACATGTCGTTCTTCCAGAACAAGCCGCTCGATCACGGCTGCTTCTCGCCGTTGTCGGTGCTGTGCCCGCACCGGCCCGACTGGCCGGTCCGGCTCGTGCCGCTGCAGATGGGCGTGCTGCAGTTGCCGGTGCCGTCCGCGCGCCGTTTCTACCGGCTCGGGCAGGCGCTGCGCCGCGCGATCGAAAGCTACCCGGAGGATTTGCGCGTCGCGATCGTCGCGACGGGCGGGTTGTCGCACCAGGTGCACGGCGAGCGCTCGGGCTTCAACCACCCCGAATGGGACGAACGCTTTCTCGACCTGCTCGAACGCGATCCCGAACGCCTTGCCGGCATGCCGCTCGCCGAATATGCGACGCTCGGCGGCTATGAAGGAGCCGAGGTCGTGATGTGGCTCACGATGCGCGGCGCCTTGCCGGCCGGCGTCGTCTGCCGGCATCGCAGCTACTATCTGCCGTCGATGACGGGCATCGCGACGGCCGTGTACGAGCCGGCCGACATCGACATCGACACGGCGGCGGCCGAACGGCACCGGCAGCGGATGGCGGCCGAGCTTGCCGGCGTCGAGCAGTTGCCGGGCACCTATCCGTTCACGATCGCGAAGGCCGTCGACGCGTACCGGATCAACGACTATCTGCACCGGATGATCGAACCCGCGCATCGCGCGCAGTTCCTGAGCGATCCGGAAGCGAGTTTCGACGCGGCCGGCCTCGGCGAGCAGGAGCGCGACCTGATCCGCCGGCGCGACTGGCTGGGCCTGCTGCGCTACGGCGTGATTTTCTTCCTGCTGGAAAAGCTCGGCGCGGTGACAGGCGTATCGAACCTGCACATCTACGCGGCGATGCGCGGCGAATCGCTGGAGGAGTTCCAGCGGACGAGAAACGCGCCCGGCGCGCTGTATTCCGTCGCGGGCAAGAGCGCGGGGCCGCTTGGCTGGGATGGTGCGGAGAAGAAAGAAAACACCTGAAGGATGACGATCGCGCGAACGGCATCGCGCGCGGTCATACCCGCCGGTTCAGCGGGATATCAAACCATATAAATAGGATGACGAATCGATGTGAAGGTTCGTCGCCGTGGAGACTGGAGATAGACGATGGGAAGCGGAAAGACAATCGACATCAAGTCGTTCATCGACGACCGGCCGGTGACGCGCTACCAGTGGCTGCTGGTCGTACTGTGCTGCCTCGTCGTGATCGCCGACGGGATGGACGTCGCGATCATGGGTTTCGTCGCGCCGTCGATCATCCATGACTGGGCGATCTCGCGGCCCGAGTTCGGCCTCGTGATGAGCGCGGCGCCGATCGGCCTCGTGATCGGCGCGCTGGTGGCCGGCCCGAGCGCGGACCGGTTCGGGCGCAAGCGCGTGCTGATCGCGTCGGTATTCCTGTTCGGCGTGTTCACGATCGTGACCGCCCAGGCGCACTCGCCGTTCGAGATGGCGATGCTGCGGCTGCTGACGGGCATCGGCCTCGGCGCGGCGATGCCGAACACGACAACGCTGCTGTCGGAATACGCGCCGAAGCGGAAGCGCGCGCTGATGATCACCGTGATGTTCACGGGCTTCAACCTCGGTTCGGCGCTGATCGGCTTCGTCGCCGGTTGGCTGATTCCGGTGCACGGCTGGCGCGCGGTGCTGCTGTTCGGCGGCGCGTTGCCGCTGCTGCTGATTCCGCTGCAGCTGTGGCTGCTGCCCGAATCGGCACGGCTGCTGGCCGTGCGCGGCGCACCGTCGCAGCGCATCGCCGCGTTGCTGAACCGCGTGTGCGGCGGGCAGTTCAGCGGCAACGAGACGTTCGTGTCGAACGAGCCGCCGCTGCCGACGCGCAAGCCGATCGGCGTGCTGTTCTCGCAAGGCTACGGGTTCGTCACCGCGTCGCTGTGGATCACGTATTTCATGGGCCTGCTCGTGATCTACCTGCTGACGGGCTGGCTGCCGACGCTGATCAAGGACGCGGGCCTGTCGGTCAGCACGGCCGCGAATGTAACCGCGATGTTCCAGATCGGCGGCACGATCGGCGCGATCGGCGTCGGCTGGTTGATGGACAAGGTGCGGCCGGCGCCCGTGATCGGCGTCGCGTATCTGGGCGGCGGGCTGTGCGTGGCCGTGCTCGCGTGGGCCGGTGCGCTGTCGTCGTCGCTCGCGCTGCTGGTGTTCGCGGCCGGCTTCTGCATGAGCGGTGCGCAGACGGGGCTGAACGCGTATGCGCCGGGACGCTACCCGACCGTCGCGCGGGCGACCGGCGTGAGCTGGATGCTCGGAATGGGGCGCTTCGGCAGCATCTTCGGCTCGGCGATCGGCGGCGCGCTGCTCGGGCTCGGCTGGAAGTTCGACGCGATCCTGTCGATGCTCGCGGTGCCGGCCACGCTGGCCGCGATCGCGATCATGACGTCGCAGCGCGCGCCCGCACCCGAACCGCAGGAACTGGAAAGCCCGGCGCACTGACCGGGCCGCGCAGAAGCAGCGCGGCTTTCGGCAGGCGGCCGGACACGTCATCACACGCAGGAGCATGCATGATCATCGATATTCACGGCCACTACACCACCGCGCCGAAGGCGCTGGAAGCGTGGCGCAATCGCCAGGTCGCGGCGATCAACAGCCCGTCGGAGCGGCCGAAGGTCTCCGAGCTGAACATCGGCGACGACGAACTGCGCGAATCGATCGAGCTCAACCAGCTCCGGCTGATGCGCGAGCGCGGCCTCGACCTGACGATCTTCAGCCCGCGCGCGAGCTTCATGGCGCATCACATCGGCGATTTCGCGGTGTCGAGCACGTGGGCGGCCGTGTGCAACGAGCTGTGCTATCGGGTTCACCGGCTGTTTCCCGATCACTTCGTGCCGGCCGCGATGCTGCCGCAAAGCCCGGGCGTCGATATCGAGACCTGCATTCCGGAGCTCGTCCGGTGCGTCGAGGAATACGGCAACGTCGCACTCAACCTGAATCTCGATCCGTCCGGCGGCCACTGGACGAGCCCGCCGCTGTCGGACCGCTATTGGTATCCGGTCTACGAGAAGATGGTCGAGTACGACATTCCCGCGATGATCCACGTGAGCACGAGTTGCAACGCGTGCTTCCATACGACGGGCGCGCACTACCTGAACGCCGATACGACGGCCTTCATGCAGTGCCTGACTTCCGACCTGTTTCGTGACTTCCCGACGCTGCGCTTCGTGATTCCGCACGGCGGCGGCGCGGTGCCGTATCACTGGGGACGTTTTCGCGGGCTCGCGCAGGAGCTGAAGAAGCCGTTGCTGAAGGACCATCTGCTGAACAACGTGTTCTTCGATACGTGCGTGTATCACCAGCCCGGCATCGACCTGCTGACCGAGGTGATCCCGGTCGACAACATCCTGTTTGCGAGCGAGATGATCGGCGCGGTGCGCGGGATCGATCCCGAGACCGGCTACTACTACGACGACACGAAGCGCTATATCGAAGCGTCGTCGCTCGATGCGCACGCGCGGCACAAGATCTACGAAGGCAATGCGCGACGCGTGTATCCGCGTCTGGACGCGCAACTGAAAGCGAAGGGGCAGTGATCATGAATGAACTCGGCGTGGTTTACCGCACGATCCGCCGCGCGGACCCGGACGTCGCGGCGCGGCTCGGTGCGCTCGGCTCGGCGACGGTGCACGAGGCGATGGGCCGCACGGGCCTGCTCAAGCCGTACATGCGGCCGATCTATCCGCGCGCGTTGGCGTCCGGCACGGCCGTCACCGTGCTGCTGCATCCAGGCGACAACTGGATGATGCACGTCGCGGCCGAGCAGATCCGGCCGGGCGACGTGGTCGTCGCGGCGATTACCGCGGACTGTACCGACGGCTATTTCGGCGATCTGCTCGCGACGAGCTTCAAGGCGCGCGGCGCGCATGCACTGATCATCGATGCGGGCGTGCGCGACGTCGCGGTGCTCGATGCGATGCAGTTCCCGGTCTGGAGCAAGGCGATCTCGGCGAAAGGCACGATCAAGGCGACGCTCGGCTCGGTGAACGTGCCGGTCGTGTGCGCGGGCGCGCTCGTCAATCCCGGCGACGTGATCGTCGCGGACGACGACGGCGTGGTCGCGGTGCCGGCCGCGCGCGCGGCCGACGTGCTCGACAAGGCGATCGCGCGCGAAACGAACGAAGCCGCGAAGCGCGCGAAGCTCGCGTCGGGCGTGCTGGGTCTCGACATGTACGACATGCGCGAGCCGCTGCGCCAGGCTGGCCTGCGCTACATCGACTGATGCGGGGGGCGACGATGGTGCAGACCATCCACGCGGCGGCTGCCGTTACCGGAATTTCGTCGATGGCGACGCGGCCGGTGCTGGCACGACTGGCCGCTGCGTATGCGGACGAAACGGGATGTCGCGTATCGGTCACGTCGGTCGGCGGTGTCGACGCGGCGCGGCGTGTGCAGGCCGGCGAGCCGTTCGATTTCGTGGTGCTCGCGTCGGATGCGATCGAGCGGCTCGCGGCCGATGGCCATGTCGACGGGGGCAGCCGCGTGGCGGTCGCGTGCTCGGGTATGGCGGTCGCGGTGGCGGCGGGCGCGGCGCGGCCGGATATCGGCACCGAAACCGCTCTTCGCGACGCGATCCTGCAGGCAGGGCGGATCGGCTATTCGACGGGGCCGAGCGGTACGCACCTGCATCGCCTGTTCGCGTACTGGGGCATCGCGGACGCGATCGCGCCGCATGTTGTCCAGGCGCCGCCGGGCGTGCCGGTCGGTACGCTGATCGCCTCCGGCGAGGTCGATCTCGGTTTTCAGCAGTTGAGCGAGCTGATGCATGTGCCGGGCATCGAAGTCGTCGGTGTGCTGCCTGAGGCGGTTCAGGCCGTCACGGTGTTCGCCGCCGCGGTGTGCCGTACGGCGCACGATCGCGCTGCCGCCGCGTCGTTTCTCGCATATCTGGCGTCGCCGCAGGCCGATCGCGTCAAGCGCGACTGCGGGATGGAACCGGCGTAAGGCCGGATGACAGGGTAGCCGCAGTGTCGCACCGGAATCGATAAACGAATCAGATAGGAATCGGCATTCTTCGCAACGCTTGCATGAAATGAGCTTAGTTATGCTGAGTAAGAAGTGGAGAAAGGGACGATGTCATTTTCTCGATGTATCGCAGGATCTTCGTGAAGTCGCCGCCGCTTCTCTTAAGGAAGATGCGGCATGCCAACCAGAACGACAGGAGACAGAAATGCAGACGAACTGCAGGGCAGGGTGGAGCGTGCGCGTATGGCATTGCGCGGCAGGTGTCAGGCGCGATGCGCTGATCCGGATGCTGGCGATTGGCGTTGCGTGGTTGTGTATGGCAATGGCCGGCTGGCCGGGCACGGCGAGTGCCGCGACTGCAACCGGCGGCCTCGCGAACCTTCCGGCGGTGATGCCCGCGATGTCGTGCCCGGCTGTCGCGGCGCTCGACCTGAGCGGCGTGACCGACGGCACCGTCACGATCACGTCGGCGGTGCTGCTGCCCGCCGGCACGGTCGTCGGCAACAACACGCTGCCGGCGCCCATGTGCGACGTGAAAGGCACGATCGGCCCCGGCGCGTCGCTGTTCGAACTGCAACTGCCGACCCAGGGCTGGACGCAACGCTATCTGCAAACGGGCTGCGGCGGACTGTGCGGCAACCTGTCGGTCAATGCACCGATGGCGTCGACCTGCGTGCCGGTGACGAACGGGACGATCGCAATGGCCGCGACCGACATGGGCCACGAAGGCGGCAACGACGGCGCGTGGGCGCTCGACCCGAAGGCGAAGCTCGACTTCGCGTATCGCGCCGAGCATGTCACCGCGCAGGTGGCCAAGGCGATCATCGGCAAGTTCTATGCGCGGCCCGCGCGCTATGCGTACTTCGATGGCTGCTCGGACGGCGGCCGCGAAGCGCTGATGGAAGCGCAGCGCTTCCCCGACGATTTCGACGGCATCGCGGCCGGCGCGCCCGCGAACGACCTGATCGTGCAGAACACGTTCCATCACGCATGGCCGGCCGCGGTCAACACGGATCCGAAGACGGGCAACGCGATCCTGCTCGCCGGCAAGCTGCCGATGCTGCATGCAGCAGTGCTGAAGGCGTGCGACAGGCTCGATGGCGTCGTGGACGGCGTGATCGACAACCCGCGCGCCTGCCGGTTCGACCCCGCGACGCTGGTGTGCGCGGCAGGGCAATCGACCGCGACGTGCCTGACGCCGCAGGAAGCCGACGTCGTGCGTCGGATTCACGACGGTGCGACAGCCGCGAACGGCATGCGTCTCGAACCGCTCGTGTCGCGCGAATGGGGCTCGGAGCTGAACTGGAGCCTGTTCGTGCCGGCGACCGCCACGACGCCGAGCGGCACGATCAGCTTCGTGCTGCCGTTCCTGCGCTATCTCGACTACTACAACGCGTCGTATCCGTCCGCGACGATCGGCGACCTGAAGTTCACGCTCGACGCGTTCGTGAAGACCGTGCCGGTGTCGAACTACCTGGCCGCGACCGATCCGGACCTCGGCCGCTTCGCCGGCCGCGGCAGCAAGCTGCTGATGTGGCACGGGCTGGAGGATCAGCACATCTCGCCGCGTTCGAGCATCGCGTATTACGAAGCGATGAAGAAGACCATGGGCGACGCGCAGGTCGACCGCTTCGCGCGTTTCTATCTGTTCCCGGGCGTCGCGCACTGCGGCGGCGGGCAGGGGCCGAACGTGTTCGACATCCTCACGCCGCTGATGGCATGGACCGAGACCGGCGCGACGCCCGGCCGGATCGTCGCATCGATCGTCGATGCGAACGGCAACACGACACGCACGCGCCCGGTGTTTCCGTACCCGGCCACCGCGCGCTACACGGGCAGCGGCAGCACCGACGACGCGGCCAGTTTCGTTGCCGATATGCCGAAGGCCGACCCGTATGTCGACCTGCACTGGGCCGGTGAATGGCTGTACTCGCCGGGCTACGAGGCGCAGTGCCAGGTCAAGGGCTCGCAACTCGTCTGCACGGGCGGCAACGGCTGGCGTGCGTATCGCCCCTGACCGGACGGCAAACCGCCATCACAACAACCCACGACTTAACCAGGCAAGGAAGGAGACGGATCGATGAAGAAGCAGGCATGGCGGGTGGTGCTGACATCCGGCGTCGCGATGGCGGTGGTCGCACCGGTGTTCGCGCAGAGCAGCGTCACGCTGTACGGCATCGTCGACAACGGCATCGGCTACCAGAGCAACGCGACGACGGTCGGCTCGACGAGCGGCGGGAAGTCGGTCGTCAGGATGAACCAGGGCGTCTGGGCCGGCAGCCGTTTCGGGCTGAAGGGCAGCGAGGATCTCGGCGGCGGCACGAAGGCGATTTTCACGCTCGAGTCGGGCTTCAATTCGGCGACCGGCGCCGCGCAGTACACCGATGCGATCTTCGGGCGGCAGGCATGGGTCGGGCTGACGCATGCCACCTACGGCACGCTGACCGCGGGCCGGCAATATGCGTCGTACTACCAGACGATGTCGCCGTTCAGCCCGACCACGTGGATCACCGGCTACTACGGTGCGCACCCGGGCGACGTCGACGGGCTCGACACGATCTACCGTGCAAACAACACGATCGAGTACACGTCGCCGAAATGGTACGGCGTGACGCTGAGCGGGTCCTACTCGCTCGGCGGCGTGGCCGGCAGCACGAACGCAGGTTCGACGTGGGCGACCGGCATCCAGTACGCGGCCGGCCCGCTCGGTGTCGGCGTCGCGTTCGAGCGCGTGAACAACGCGAATACGGCCGGCGGTGCATGGGGCGCGAATTCGACGACGTCGAACGGAGGCGCGCAGATTGGCGTATCGGCGGTTACGAACGGCTACCAGACCGCGAAGGCGCAGCAGCGGTTCGCGGTGGGTCTCGGCTACCGGTTCAGCGATGCCTGGGACGCGACGGCCACGTACACCAACACCGAATACATTCCGGGTGCGGCGTCGAAGTTCTTCAATACGGCAACCTTCAACACGGCCGGCGCCGTGCTGCACTGGAAGCCGTCGGCAGTCTGGGATTTCGGCGCGGGCTATGCGTACACGCGTGCGACGGAGTCGAACGGCATCACCGACAGCGCGCAGTATCACCAGTTCAACCTGTCGCAGTACTACTCGTTGTCGAAGCGCACGGGACTATACCTGCTCGAAGCGTATCAGCATGCGAAGGGAAAGACGCTCGGCACGAGCGGCGCGGGCAGCATCGTCGACGCGACCGCGACGCTGGGCGACGGGTTCAACACGGTGCCGTCGTCGACCGGCAACCAGTTCGCATTCGGCGCCGGGATCATTCACCGGTTCTGATGCGGGCGTGACCGGGCATGCGCCTCCGGCCTGGACAGCCGGAGGCGCGGCGTTGCGGTTCGGCGCGTCCTTCGGGATCGCCATCATGTCGAACCGCAGCGTCGAAGCCGTATGGCAGGCGCGCCCGGGGAGGCGGCGTTGAAGCGGATCAAGGGGTCCGTACAAGCCGGCAGGGTTGGGGCGCGACAGGTGCCGGAGCGGATGGCCGGGCGCCGTGAAGTGGAAGATACTTGGCCTATCCGGCCGACCCGCGAGTTGGGGTGTCGGCCGATCATCGACCCGGCTGCACGATCGCGGGCCATCAGCCGACGTGATGCCGCGGGTCCGATCCGCGGCCGCGGAAAACGGAGATCACCATGCACAAGCTGTTGCCGATGACGATTGCATTACTTGCCGGATGCGGCATCAGTGCGGGATCGCTCCACGCTGCCGGTAGCATGGATGCGCTGCCCTGCAGCGCGGCGAATACGGCGAACGCGGTGGATCAGGGCGGGAACGCCGCGATGCCGGGCACGTCGGTCCGCAGCTTTTCGACCGGCGGTTGCTCGGGCGCGGTGCTGCAGGGCGAACGGGCCACGGCGACGGTCAACGGCGACAAGGTCGAACTGCGGGACGGCACCGTCTATGTGAACGGCCGGTCGTACGGCGCCGTCACGCCCGCGCAGACGGTCGAATATGAGGCCGCGCATGACAGGCGCACGTTGAAAGTTGACGGAAAGGTTCGCGAGCCGCTGCGCTGAGCGCCGGTTCCGGCTCCCGTCAGCCGCGACGCGTCACGTCGTTTTCGGGTAACTGACTCCATCCCTGCGCGAACATCCTGCTGGATGCCGTACTGCGCGAACGGGTAGCGCAGCCCGTTCCGCGACAGCGCCTCCATCCCGGCAATGGCCTGTTCCAGTGCATCCGGCGCCAGCGCCATCAGCATCTCGTCATCCAGCACGCCGCCGTAGCGGCGCTCCGCATAGCACGGAATCGACAGGCTCGGCTGCCCGGTCGCCAGCGCGCGCCCCCACGAATCCGCGCACGCCGATTCGCCGACCACGCTCCAGTCGAAGCGCTTGTACCCCGACCATTGCAGCCCGTTGATGAAGTACATCATCGCGCCGGGCGTCGCGTAGAACAGCGCGATGTCGGGCTCGATGCGGCCGGCTGCGAGCGGCGACACGACGAGCGCTTCGTACTTGCCGTCCGGCACGCAGTGCATCGCGGCCTGATGGGCGCGCGAGTCTTCCTGCGTCGCATACCAGACACCCGCCATCTGCTGGCCGGACGCCCACTCGGCATCCTTCGCGTGGCCGAGCCCGATGACCGACCGGCATTGCGCGCCGACCAGGTCGTCGGCCGTGATGCCGAGCGTGAAGCCCAGTCGCGCGGTTTGCCCGACGATCTGGTCCAGCGAGTGGATCGCCTTCGGGCGGCGAATGCGCGGGACGGCTTCCATGTCCTCGCACCGTTCGAACAGCTTCATCCCGAACGGGATGCTTCGCAGCTTGAGCAGCCGTTCGAGGTCCGCCGACAGTTTTGCGAGCGCTTCTTTCATGTGGGGTTCTCCGGAATTCGCTGGCCCAGTGTAGCGATCCGCGCCAGCCCCTTCAACTCGCCGGGGGGGCGCCGCGAGCACGCCCGGCGCGATGCCCGGGACGGATCAGTGCGTGGCGGCGGCCGCCGTGACCGTCTCGGCGGGACTGCCGGGCGGCTGGCCCGTTTGCCGGCGCGATCGGCCCGAACTCAGGTAGGCGGCGATCGAGTCTTGCGTGATCTCGCCGATCCACGCGCCGTCGGGGTCGAGCACCGGCATCCACGACGCACTGTACTGGTACATCTTCGAGAGCACGATGCGCAGGTTGTCGTCCGCCGAGACGCCGGCCGGGAAGGGCGTCACGCGTTCGCCGCACACGCCGCCGTCGGTGCGTGCCGCGCGGCGCGTCACGTAGCCGAGCGCACGGCCCGCGTCGTCGAGCACGGTCAGATAGCGGCAGTCGGTTTCGTCCATCACTGCGAATGCGTGCGCGAGCGGCGTATCGACCCGCGCCGTTTCGGGTTGCGTGGCGGCGTCGCCGGCCTTCACGAGCAGGAGGCGCTTGAGCGTGCTGTCCTGGCCCACGAACTGCGCGACGAATTCGTCGCGCGGGCGCGCGAGCAGCGTATCGGGGTGATCGTATTGAACGAGCCGGCCCTGGCGGAACACAGCGATACGATCGCCCAGCTTGATCGCTTCGTCGATATCGTGGCTCACCATGATCACGGTTTTATTCAGTTGCCGCTGCATCTGGAAAAACTCGTTCTGGATCGATTCGCGATTGATCGGATCGACCGCGCCGAACGGCTCGTCCATCAGCAGTACGGGTGGATCGGCGGCCAGCGCGCGAATCACGCCGATACGCTGCTGCTGTCCGCCCGAGAGCTCGCGCGGATAGCGTTTCAGGTACAGCTTCGGGTCGAGTGCGACCATGGCCATGAGGTCCCGCGCGCGTTCGGCGCAGCGCTTCTTGTCCCAGCCCAGGAGGCGCGGCACGACGGTGATGTTCTCTTCGATCGTCATGTTCGGGAACAGCCCGACCTGCTGGATCACGTAGCCGATGTGGCGCCGCAGGTCGACTTCGTCGAGCTGCGACGTATCCTCGCCGTTGATGAGCACGCGGCCCGAGGTGGGGGCGATGAGCCGGTTGATCATCTTGAGCGTGGTGGTCTTGCCGCAGCCCGACGGGCCGAGGAACACGCAGATTTCCCCCTCGGCCACCGACAGGCTCACGGCGTCGACGGCACGCACGGCCTGGCCGTCTTTTCGCGTGAAGGTCTTGGTCAGCTTGTCGAGTTCGATCATGTCTTCTGCACTCCTTTCGGTGTCAATGCACGCTGCAGCATCTGCAGGAGCCGGTCGGCGACGATCGCGAGCAGGCTCACGAGCACGGCGCCCACCAGCAGTTTCATCATGCTGCTCTGCCCGATGGCGCGCAGGATCAGCGTACCGAGCCCGCCTGCGCCGATCACGGCGGCGATCGTCATCACGCCAATGTTCATCACGACCGCGGTGCGCACGCCCGCGAGAATCACGGGCACCGCCAGCGGCAAATCGACGAGACGCAGGCGCTGCCACGCGGTCATGCCGATGCCGGTGCCGGCTTCCTTGATTCCGGCGTCCACGTTGCGCAGCGCGAGGTAGGTGTTGCGCATGATCGGCAGCAGCGAGTAGAGGAACACGGCCGTGATCGCCGGCGCGGCGCCGATGCCCTGGCCAAAGCGCGAGAAGAACGGGATCATCAGGCCGAACAGCGCGATGGACGGCAGCGTGAGCACGATGGTGGCGACCCCGAGCAGCGGCCCGGCGAGCCATTCGTGGCGGTTGATGAGGATGCCGAGCGGCACGCCCGCGACGATCGCGCAGCCCACGGCGACGGCGACCAGCCATACGTGCTGCAGCGTGAGCTGCAGCAGCTCGGGCCAGCTTGAAGCGAGATAGTCGAATACGTTCATCGGTGCTCCTTCACGGTAGCTGATGGGTGCGCAGGAATGCGTCGGCGACTTCGCGCGGCGATCGGCCGTCGAGGTCGACCGCCTTGGCCATCGCCTGCATCACGTCGTTGTCGAGCGCGGCCGACAGCGCGTTGAGCTGCGTCGCGAGCTTCGGATTGTGTTCGAGCGTGCCCTTGCGCACCACGGGCGTGGCGTTGTAGGGCGGGAAGAAATGCTTGTCGTCCTCGAGCGGCACGATGCCGAAGCCCTTCACGCGCCCGTCGGTCGTGTAGACGAGGCCGATCTTCAGCTGGTTGTTGTGCAGCGCCGTGTAGACGAGCCCCGGATCCATCTGTTTGATCTGCGCGCGGCTGAACTGCATGCTGTACGCAGCGAGCAGCGGCTTCAGGCCGTCGGGGCGATTCGCGAATTCCGCGTCCATGCCGAACACGTAGTGCTTCGCGGCCGGATCGCTCTTCAGGTGCTCGGCGAGTTGCGAGATTGTCTTGATGCCGGTGGCTTGCGCGACCGGGCTGGGCAAGCCGATCGCATAGGTGTCGTTGAGCGGCGACGCGTCGAGCCATACGAGCCCGCGCGGGACATCGAGCGCCTTGACGCGCCGGTACATTTCGTCGGGCGAGAGCTTGTCGTGGATCTTGTTGTAGACCAGCGCCGCCGTTCCCGTGTAATCCCACATGAGATCGAACTGGCCGTTCTCCAGCGCGCTGCGCGCGAGCGTACTGCCGAGGCCGGAGCGGACTTCCACGTCATAGCCGCGCGAACGCAGGTATTGCGCGGTGACTTCCGCCAGCACGTATTGCTCGGTGAAATTCTTCGCGCCCAGCACGAGCTTCGCGGCGAGCGCCGGCGTGCTGGCCGCCATGCACAACGCGCCGGCGACGCACAGGCGCGCGATCGATCGAATGGTGCGGTGAAGCGTCATGCCATTCCCCCCTGGCGGGCGAGCCAGTGGCGGCTGCCGGCCGCGACGATGCCGTCGAGCAGGAGCGCCAGTATCGCGGTGAGTGACGCACCGAGCAGCAGCAGCGGCTGGTTGTCGAGATAGATGCCCGGGAAGATCAGCGAGCCGAGGCTGTCTGCGCCGATCAGGTAGGCGAGCGGCGCCGTCCCGACGTTGATCGCGAGCGCGGTGCGCACGCCGCCGACGATGATCGGCAGCGCATGGGGCAACTCGACGCGCACAAGCGATTGCCAGCCCGTCATGCCGATGCCTTTGGCGGCTTCGCGCAGCGCAGCCGGCACGTTCTTCATGCCTTCATAGGCGTTGCGCGTGATGGGCAGCAACGACGCGAGGAACAGTGCGACGATGGCGGGCACGTTGCCGATGCCGAAAATGCCGAGCGCGATGGCCAGCACGGCGAGTGACGGGATCGTGTTGCCGATGTTGAACACCTGCATGAAGCGCTCGGCCTGATGCTGGAACCGCGGCCGGCTCAGCAGCACGCCGGCGGGCACGCCCGCGACGATGGCGAGCGTCATCGAATAGACGACCAGCAGCATGTGCTGGCCCGCGTAGTAGGCGAGATCGTCTGCGTGCTGGCTGAACGTCTCGGCGCCGATGCCGCGCGCCAATGCCCATCCGACGACGATGATCGCCACCAGGCTGCCCACCAGTTGGACAGTGCGTCGAGTCATGAAGATACGCCTCCTCAATCCCGGTGCGGCACGCGCGCAGGCGCGCGCCGCGATGACGCCGGATGGCGTCGCGATGGAAGTTCGTGATCCCGGCATGGCCGCGATTGAACTGACGGAAACAGTGCTGCCGGCCGCAACGATGTGTGGCTGGCGGTCGAGTGAACGCAACGATGCGTTCGTCTGATTGTCATGTTCAGCCCGGCGGCGCCGTAACGGCGAGGCGCGTTCGAGCAGGGCACCGTCCTGCAAAGACGGCATGGATGCGGGTGGCTCGGAGCCGACCGCTGGGGCCGGTGGCCCCTTTGACGTGGCGAAACGGATGCATGCGCAACGAAGTGCGAAATGGCATCACGTTGCGCACGAGATCATGCATTTTGTGATGAAGTTGGGCCGAGTATAGAGCAATCGATTGATCGCGTCTACCTTGGGGGGGGCTGCGATCATGCACCGTCGATCGTGCGGCGACGGCGAAGAGGGCAAATCTGGCGGTTGCCTAGAAAAATGATTCGAATTCCGAATCAGTCGTCGAGGCCGTCATTTCGAAGCGGATTTCCTGAGCGGTTTCGCAGCATGCGTCGTCGAAGCACCGGCATCCGGATCGGCGCGCGGCGTCTTGCCGGTCCAGCGCCGATACGCGTGACGGAAGCTGCGCGGCTCGCTGTAGCCGAGACGTTCGGCGATCGCCGCGACCGTCAGCGTGTGGTCGTCGAGCATCCGCACCGCTTCGTCGTGGCGCACCTCATCGAGCAACGACTGAAACGTGATGCCGTCCTTGTCGAGCCGCCTGCGCAGCGTGCGCTCCGTCAGGTGCAGCGCGTTCGCGAGCGACGTCATCGACTTGAAGCGCGCGAGGTCGCGCGCCATCAGCTCCTTCGCGCGATCGGCGAAGCGCGTGCCGACCGACGCGGCCCACTGCCGTTCGAGTGCCTCGCACTGGCCGTGCAGCGCGTTGAAGCTGACTTCGTTCGCGAGGCGCGGCGTCTCCATGCCAGTCACGGACGTGAACACGAGACGGTTGTCGCCCGCATTGAACGCGACCGTGCAGCCGAAGTGGCGCGCGTAGTCGGCTGCGTTGCGCGGCGTGCGGCGCGCGAGATGCAACTGCTCGGGCCAGACCGGTTTGCCGACGAGATCGGACACGATCAGGCGCAGGCTGGACAAGCACATGTCGACTTGAAACCCCTCGAGATCGGGCTCGCCGTTGTAGCGGCCGATGGTCACGCTCATGCCGCCCGCGTGCGCGTCGACGCGCACGTCGAAATACAGCCCCATGAACAGCGGAAACTGGCTCATGCACCGGAATGCCTGCATCACGGAGCCGCTGATCAACATTGCGTAGCCGGCGAGGCCGAGCGTCGACACGTGCAGCCGCGCGCCGATCGACAGCCCGATCGACGGCACGCCGCTGCAGCACAGCAGGTTGCGGAAACAGCGCTGCTCCTGGCCGCGGTTCACGTGCAGGTTCGGCGAAGCGACTTCGTCCGCGCCGAGCCCCGTGCCTTCGAGCAGCGCGGCGCCGTCGATGTGCCGCACGCGGCACTCGTCCAGCGCGACCGCGATCGCGTGGACGGTGGCGGGAATGTCTTCCTGGCGTCCGGCCGGACGCGCGAGGCCGAGCGACGAACGCAGGCTGTGCTCGGCCCTGCTCTGGTTTCGATGAGACCTGCTGTCCATGGTGCCGATGCGGAGACGGGTTCGCGTAGAACATAGCCGGAATGTCCGCAAAACGCCAGTGCGGCACAGCAGCATTCACGACCGGCCGGCGCGACGCGCGGCGACGCGTCCGGAAATATCCCCCGATTACGTCCGCTTTTCTCATTCGTCCTCGATTTTTTGGCGCACCACACTTTCTTCCAGTCGTGCCACGCCGGCAGTGCCGGGCGAACGAGTGTTGAAGTCATGGACGCCACCCACGTGAGGACCGCATGAACAACGACAGGCCGGGTCGATCCGCATCAGCCGCTGCGACACATGACGCCGGGACGTGCACGCATCGCGGCGACGCGGACAGACGCTGCAAGCCGCACCTGCTCGGACTCTCGACGCTGGTGATCTTCGGCCTCGCGTACATGCTGCCGATGACGGTGTTCACAACCTACGGGCTCGTCACGAGCGAGACGAACGGGCATCTGACGGCCGCCTACGCGGTCACGCTGGTCGCGATGCTGTTCACCGCGCGCAGCTATGGCCACATGGCGCGGCTGATGCCGAGCGCCGGGTCGGCCTATACGTTCGCGAGCCGCAACTTCGGCACGTCGGCCGGCTTCATGGTCGGTTGGGCGTTGCTGATGGACTACCTGTTCATCCCGATGATCAGCTACCTCGCGATCGGCATCTACATGAAGCAACTATTCCCGGCAGTGCCGGCCAGCGTGTGGATCGTCGCGAGCATCGCGCTGATCACCGGGCTGAACATCGTCGGCATCCGGCTCGTCAATCGCGTGAACCTGATCCTGATCGCGAGCCAGCTCGTGTTCATCGCGATCTTCGTCGTCGCATCGACACGGGTCGCAGCCGGCGAAGGTTTGTCGATGGCCGTCGCGTTGCCGTCGTCGGGCGATGCGCGTGCGATCTTCGCCGGGTCCGCGATCCTGTGCCTGTCGTTCCTCGGTTTCGATGCCGTCACCACGCTGTCGGAGGAAACGCGCGAGCCGCGGCGCACGGTCCCGCGCGCGATCCTGCTCTGCACGCTGGCGAGCGGCCTGCTGTTCATGCTGATCGCGTATGTCGGGCAAGTGGTGTTTCCCGACTGGCACGCGTTCAAGGATCTCGATTCGGCGAGCCTCGAACTGATGCGGCGCATCGGCGGCGGCACGCTGTCGGCGTTCTTCGTCGCGGTGTACGTGGCCGGCTGCTTCGCGAGCGCGATGGCCGGGCAGGCAAGCGTGACGCGCGTGCTGTTCGCGATGGGCCGCGACCAGGTGCTGCCCGAACGCGTGTTCGGGCACCTGCATGCGCGGCTGCGCACGCCGGTGCGCGCGACGCTCGTGGTCGGCGTCGTGTCGCTGTCCGCGCTGTTCATCACGCTCGATCTCGCGTCGACGATGATCAGCTTCGGCGCACTCGTCGCGTTCGCGATCGTGAACCTGTGCGTGATGCGCAGCTATCTGTGCCGGCCCGAGAACCGCCATGTCGCGGGCTGGATCACGTTCGGCCTGATGCCGGCGATCGGCTTCGCGATGAACGTATGGCTCTGGTCGGGACTGTCGCGCCAGACGTTCTACGTCGGCATCGGCTGGCTCGTGCTCGGACTCTGCCAGCTCGTGTGGCTGACGCGCGGCTTCACGCGCCCGGCGCCGACGCTGTCGATGAATTGAATGACCGGTTGCGCCATGCCGGTTTTGAAACCCTGAAGGAGGAGTGATCCATGAACGCCGTTGACGTCAATCTCGATGCGGACCTGCAGGCGCTCGGCAAGCGCCACCTGCTGATGCACTTCACGCACGCCGATGCGTATCGCGACAACGCGCTGACCGTGTTCGACCGCGGCGAAGGCTGCTGGCTCGTCGACCACAACGGCAAGCGCTACTTCGACGCGCTGGCCGGGCTGTACTGCGTGCAGGTCGGCTACAGCCATGGCGCGGAGATCGGCGACGCGATCCGCGAGCAGATGGTCCGGCTGCCATTCGCGACCAACTGGGGCTATGGACACGAACCGGCGATCCGGCTCGCGCACCGGCTCGCGGCGCTCGCGCCGGATGGCCTGAACCGCGTGTTCTTCACGTCGAGCGGCTCGGAGTCGAACGAATCGGCGATCAAGCTGGTGCGCCAGTATCACCAGTCGCGCGGCGAGCCGCAGCGGCGCAAGTTCATCGCGCGGCGCGTCGCGTATCACGGCACGTCGTTCGGTGCGCTCGCGCTGAACGGGATGACGAACTTCCGCAAGCATTTCGAGCCGCTGATGTCGGGCGTGCGGCATGTGAGCAACACGAAGCGTTACGGCCGCCCGGCGGGCGAGACGGAAGCGCAGTTCACGCGCCACCTGCTCGACGAGATCGAATCGCTGATCGTGCAGGAAGGGCCGGATACCGTCGCCGCGATCGTCGTCGAGCCGCTGCAGAACGCAGGCGGCAGCCTGACGCCGCCGGTCGGCTACGCGGCCGGGCTGCGCGACATCTGCGACCGGCACGGCGTGCTGCTCGTCGCGGACGAGGTGATCTGCGGGTTCGGCCGGCTCGGCGAATATTTCGGGTCGGCGCGCTACGGGCTGAAGCCGGACATCATCACGTTCGCGAAAGGCATCGCGTCGGGCTACGTGCCGCTCGGCGGCGTGATCGCGAGCGATACGATCGTCGATACGGTGCTCGACGGGCCGCAGCAGATGTTCCTGCACGGCGCAACGTACGGCGGCCATCCGGTCGCGTGCACGGCCGCGCTCGCGAACCTCGCGATCATGGAGCGCGAAGGCGTGCTCGCGAACGTCCGCGACAACGAAGCGGTGTTCCGCCAGACGCTCGACGGCCTGCTCGAATTGCCGTGCGTGGGCGACGTGCGCGGCGACGGCTACCACTACTCGCTCGAACTCGTGACCGACAAGGCCGCGCGCCGCTGGGCGGCCGGCATCAGCGCGCAGGCGTTCGTGTCGACGCTGCTCGCGCCCGCGATCTTCGACGCGGGGCTGCTGTGCCGCGCGGGCGTCGATCACGAGGGTACGCCGATCGTGCAGTTCTCGCCGCCGCTCGTGATGTCGCGCGACGAGATCGTGTGGTTCGTCGCGCAGATCCGCGACATCCTCGTCGACACCTATGCGCGCGCGATGCGCTGAGCGCGCCGCCGGCATCTGTCACAACAGGAGCATTCGATGCGAACCTCACAACAGTCCTATATCGACGGGCAGTGGCTCGATCCGGCCGGAGCGCCGGCGATCGACGTGATCGATCCGGCCACCGCGAGGCCGTACGCGCAGCTCAGGATCGGCGGCGCGGCCGATGCAGACCGCGCGGTCGGCGCGGCGAAGCAGGCCTTCGCTACGTACGCGCGCTGGCCGGTCGACGAGCGCGTCGCGCTGCTGCGGCGCGTGCTCGAGATCTACCAGCGCCGCTACGAAGAGGTCGCGCAAACGATCAGCCAGGAGATGGGTGCGCCGATCGCATTCGCGCGCGCGATGCAGGCCGCGGTCGGCAGCGCGCACCTCGAACAGACGATCCGCGCGCTGCAGTCGTTCCGCTTCAGCACGCAGACCGATTCGCTGCTGGTGTCGCACGAGCCGATCGGCGTGTGCGCGCTGATCACGCCGTGGAACTGGCCGATCAACCAGATCGTGTGCAAGGTCGCGCCGGCGCTTGCGGCCGGCTGCACGATGGTGCTCAAGCCAAGCGAGATCGCGCCGTTCAGCGCGATCCTGTTCGCGGAGATCCTGCACGAGGCCGGCGTGCCGCCCGGCGTGTTCAACCTCGTGCACGGATACGGGCATGAAGTGGGCGATGCGCTGTCGCGGCACCCGGATGTCGACATGGTGTCGTTCACGGGCTCGACGCGCGCGGGCGTCGAGGTCGCAAAAGCCGCCGCCGATACCGTGAAGCGCGTGCATCAGGAACTCGGCAGCAAGAGCCCGAACCTGATCCTACCCGACGCCGACATCGAGGATGCGGTTACGCGCGGCGTGCGCAGTTGCTTCAGCAACAGCGGCCAGTCGTGCAATGCGCCGACCCGCATGCTCGTGCATGCCGATCACTTGGCGCTGGCCGAGCACGCCGCGCGCCGGGAGGCGGAACGCACCGCCGTCGGCGATCCTCGTTCGCCGGAAACCGGCATCGGGCCGGTGGTCAGCCGCACGCAGTTCGACCGCATCCAGCACTTCATCCGGCTGGGGATCGACGAAGGCGCGACGCTGGTCGCCGGCGGCCCCGGGCGGCCGGACGGGCTCGGCGACGGGTTCTACGTGCGGCCGACGGTGTTTTCGAACGTCACGCCGGACATGACGATTGCGCGCGAGGAAATCTTCGGGCCGGTGCTGTCGATCATGACCTACCGGACCGACGACGAGGCCGTCGCGCTTGCGAACGATTCGGTCTACGGGCTCGCGGCCTACGTGCAGTCGAAGGATCTCGAGCGCGCACGCAGGATCGCGGCACGGTTGCGTGCCGGCAATGTGCACATCAACTACCCGCCGTGGAATCCGGCCGCGCCGTTCGGCGGCTACAAGCGCTCGGGCAACGGGCGCGAGTATGCAGAGTTCGGCCTCGTCGAGTATCTGGAGACGAAGGGCACGACGGGGTACGCTTGAGCGACGCGCGGATGCGCCAACCGGGCGCCGTGCCCTTTCATCGATTACGAGGAGTTCGACGATGCAGGTTCTGGATATGACCGGAGGCATGCGCTGCGCGGCCGCGCTTGCAGAGGGCCGCGCGCGATGAAGATCCTGATCGCCCGGATGAACCACGAGACCAACACGTTCTCGCCGGTGCCGACGCCGCTCGCGGCGTTCGGCCGCAACGGCCCCGACTGGGGCGACGACGCGTATCGCGCGAACCACGGGATGCGCACCGCGATGGCCGCGTTCCTCGACGCGGCCGCGCGCGAAGGCGCCGATATCGTGACGCCCGTATCGGCGGCCGCGAATCCGAGCGGGCCGGTCGCGGCCGACGCATATGCGGCGATCTGCGATGCGATCGTCGCAGCTGCGCCCGGCTGCGACGCGGTGATGCTCGACCTGCATGGCGCGATGGTCGCCGAGCAGAGCGCGGACGGCGAGGGCGATCTGCTCGCGCGCGTGCGCGCGGCGCTGCCCGGCGCGCCGATCGCGGTCGCGCTCGACCTGCACGCGAACGTCACGCAGAAGATGATCGATCACGCGGACGTGATCGTCAGTTTCAAGACCTATCCGCACATCGACATGGTTGAGACGGGCGAGCATGCGGCGCGCGTGCTGCTCGACCGGCTCCACGGTCGCGCGCGGCCCGTGCTCGCGTGGCGGCAGCCGCCACTGATGACGTCGACGTTGCGCAGCGCGAGTGCCGAAGGCGCGATGCGGCGCGCGGTGGAAGCGGCGCGCGCGGCCGAGGCCGACGGAATGCTCGCGGTATCGGTGTTGCCCGGCTTTTCGCTTGCGGACATTCCCGCGCCATGTATCAGCGTCGTCGTGGTCGCCGACGGCGACCGGGCCGCAGCCGACGCTGTGGCCGAGCGCATCGCGCAGCAGATCTGGGACGCGCGCGACGAATTCGTGTACCGCAGCGCGCCGCTCGCGGAGTCGGTCGCGCAGGCAGCGGCGCTCGCGCGCGGCGCGGACCGCCCCGTGCTGATGCTTGACCACGGCGACAACTGCATGTCGGGTGGCCCGTGCGACACGATGGACCTGCTCGAAGCGGCGCTCGCGCAGGGGCTCGACGGCATTGTCAGTGGGCCGCTGTGCGACCCGCAGGCGGTGGCGCAACTGATCGACGCGGGCGTCGGCGCGACCGTCACGGTGCCGATCGGCAACCGACTGCCGTCGCTCGGCGGCGTGCGGCGCGAACCGTTTCGCGCGACGGGTGTCGTGCGCGCGCTGACCGACGGCGAGTACGTGATCACGGGGCCGACGTATACGGGCCAGCGTGCGTACATGGGCCGCACGGCCGTGCTCGACATCGGCGCGGCGACGCTCGTCGTCACCGAGCGCACGCAGGAGCCGTGGGATCTCGGCGTGTTCGAGAGCGTTGGCGTCGATCCGCGCCGCGCGCGCTTCCTGCTGCTGAAGTCGCGGATGTATTGCCGGCCCGTGTTCGTGCCGATCGCGGCCGCGCTGGTCGAATGCGACAGCCGCGGTGTGACGGGCTCGGACTACGGGCTGTTTCGCTACGAGCGGCTCGCGCGGCCCATGTATCCGCTCGATGACATCGATCGGTGGGCGCCAGGCGCGCGCAGCACGGCCTGACGGAAACGGGCGCGAGACGCCGGATCTGCACGCTTTCGGGCATCATGCGATGGCATCGGCCCGTCGAGCAGCAGGGTCGTGCAATCCATTGCGTCCGCAACCGATCCGGAGAACCGACCGCCATGCATTCGAATCCTTTCCGCCTGCGCAGCGCGCGCCTGCTCGCCGCGCTGACCCTCGTCACGACGGCCGTCGCCACGCACGCCGCCGACTGGATCGTGTCCGGCAACGACGGCAAGTACCAGCGCGTCGAGGGCCGCGACACCTTCCTGGCTTCGCCGCCCGCCGATACGCTGACGCTGCTCGACGCCAGCATGTTCCCGCCGAAAGTCGCGCTGCAGGTCGACGTCGAGAACGGCATCCAGGGTCCGCCGCAGGCCGTCGCGATCACGCCCGACGCGAAGCTCGCGCTCGTCGGCGCGCCGACGCGTTACGACACGGCCGCGAAGCAGCTCGTGTACGACACGTTCCTGCAGGTCGTGAATCTCGACGCCGCGCCGCCCGCGATCACGCGCATCGAGCTCGGCACGCATCCGCAAGGGATCGCGATCGACCGCTCGGGCCGGCTTGCGCTCGTCGCCAATGTCGACGGCAGCGTATCGATCCTGCGCATCGACGGCACGCATGTGACGCTCGACGGCAACCTGAAGATCGGCAAGAAGCGGCTGGCGGGGATCAGCTTCACGCACGACGGCAAGCATGCGCTCGTGTCGCTGCGCGACGAGCAGGGTGTCGCGGTGCTGAACGTCGACGACGGCAAGGTGACCGACAGCGGCACGCGCCTGAGCACGGGCGTGGCGCCTTACACGATCGACGTGTCGAGCGACAACCGCTGGGCCGTCGTCAGCAACGTCGGGCTCGCGGGGCTGCCGGGCTATACGGGCACGCTCGCAGGCGACGCCGATTCGGTCGCGCTGATCGACGTGTCGCGCGTGCCGTTCCGGACGGTCCAGTACCTGACGGTGCCGTCGCTGCCGGAAGGCGTCGCGATCGCGCCGAACGGCAAGTGGATCGCCGTGCAGGCGATGGACGGCTCGAACCTGACGCCAGACAACCCGGGCCGCCACAAGCTCGGCAAGGTGCTGCTGTTCGAGATCCGCAACGGGCAGGCCGTGAAGACCAGCGAGTTGCCCGGCGGTGAAGCCGCGCAGGGCATCGTGTTTACCGCCGACAGCCGGCACGTGATCGTGCAGTTCAACGTCGAACGGCAGCTTGCGCTTTATGCGGTGGAGGGCGGCAAACTGCGCGATACGGGCAAGCGCATTGCGCTGACGGGCGGGCCGTCTTCGTTGAGGACCTTGCCGCGCTGACAGGCGCCGCATCGCGTCGTTCATTCGTTCGTATCCCATGAGTTCATGTGGCGCCCGGGTTCGCCGGGCGCCTGTCGATGTCCGCCCGTCTCCCGCGCCGCTGCAACGCAACAATGACGGCAATATGTGCTAGAAGTTACTTAACTTCATTTTGTTTAGTTAAACAAACTGAAAATTCGGGAAACTTCTTGTGGTGAATAAACAGTCGTTGCGGCACTGTAAGCCCCTGGGAAGCAGGTGACATTCCCGGAGGCAGGAGGAGGGCGGCAACGGTCGTTGCCGGATGATTCGTTTTAATTAACACGACTAAACGAAAAATGAAAAATCCACGACTCTTGATCGTCGCTGCACTGACCTGTGCAGCGCTTGCGGCGTGTGGCGGCGACGATATGAACAGTGCGTCGACGGCCTCCATTGAAGCGGGAGGCGCACCGTCGACCTTGCCGCTACCGACTTCCGGGCCGTCGCAGCCCTCCCGGCCGGATCAACCGGCCGCGCCCAAGCGCGTCGACATGAAGCTGACGCAGTTCGTCAACCCGCTCATCGGCACGCAGGTCAATTCGGATTCCGGCTACGCGGGCAACGTGAGCCCGGGCGCGACGGTGCCGTTCGGCATGGTGAACTTCGGGCCGAACACGCCGCGCTACAACTTCAATGGCTCGGGCGGCTACCTGTCATCGGGCGGGTCGAGCGGCACGATCGACTTCTTCAGCGTGACGCACCTGAGCGGTGTCGGCTGCCCGGGGCAGGGCGCGGTCGCGATGCTGCCGGGCGATGCGGCGACGGCGGTCGCGTCGGGCGGCCGGCCGATCGGCATCGGGTACAACTATGCGGATGAAACGGCCGAACCCGGGTACTACAAGGTCCGCCTCGCGAACGGCATCGTGACCGAGCTGAGCGCGACGGCGCGCGCCGGAATCGCGCGTTTCACGTACACGAACAAGGACAAGGGTTTCTTCTCGATCGATGCGAAGCTGAACGGCAACAGCGATTCGGGCAGCACGAAGGTCACTGCCAACAATGTCGCGCTGGCGCTCGCGAGCGACGGCAAGTCGATGAGCGGGCAGGCCGTGGCCCCGGCGTTCTGCACGCCTTACGGCACGGTGTGGAATGCGCCCGTGTATTTCTACGCGACCTTCGACAAGCCGCTGCGCAAGCAGGCGGGCACGTCGGCGGTGAATACCGTCAGCAACGGCGCGGCGACGCTGCAGTTCGACCTGAACGACGCGGACAGGACGGTGACCGTGAAGGTTGCGGTGTCCTCGGTGAGCGTCGAGAACGCGCGGCGCAACCTGCGCGACGAGGGCGAAAAACTGGCGTTCGACGATGCGCGCACGAAAGCGTCAGGCTTGTGGAACGACCGGCTCAACACGATCCAGATCGACCAGGCCGCGAATCCCGGCTCGTTGAACGCGACGCAGAAGGCGAACCTCACGAAGTTCTACACCGCGCTCTATCACGTGTTCGGCACGCCGACGCTCTACAGCGACACGAACGGCGAATTCCGCAGCATGCGCCAGCCCAGGAACGCGGACGGCAGCTATCCGAAGTCGGTCGACCAGACCGGAACCATTCCGCCGCGCGCGACCGCCAGGGTCCGCGACTACGCGTTCCGGCGCGCCGACGGTTCGCGGGGTGGCGCAGGCAATCACTACACGGGCTTCTCGCTGTGGGACACGTACCGGTCGCAGGCGCAGCTGCTGGCGCTGCTCGCGCCGAAGGAATCGAGCGACATGATGCAGTCGCTCGTCGTCGACGCGTTGCAGTGCGGCGCATTCCCGCACTGGGTCGACGGCAGCGACGACTCGACGCCGATGGCGGGCGACAACGCGCTGAACGTGATGGCAGGCGCCTACAAGTTCGGCGCGACCGATTTCGATCTGGTGTCGGCCGCACGCCTGACGAAGCAGTCCGTGTTCGATCCGTCGAGCGCATGCAACGACCGTCCGAGCGCACCGGGGCTCGCCAATTTCCTGACCGCCCACTACCTGTCGCAGAGCGACGACGGTCACTCGTCGTCCGCGACGATCGAGCGCGTGCTGAGCGACCGCTCGGCGGCCGCGTTCCTGCAGGCGCTGCCCGCCAGCGTACTGAACGCGCCGTCGGTCGGCGTCACGCCGGACACCATCGACACGCTGTACACGCGGGCATCGTGGTGGCGCAACATCTTCGACTATACGAACAAGGTGATCGCCGCACGCAATGCGCCGCCGGCCGGTTCGGCACCCGGCACACTGGGCACGCTGGTGCAGGGTTCGTTCCATGAGTCGACGGAGCCGAACTACTTCTGGACCTTCGCGCAGGACTGGACCGCGTTGATCGACGCGATCGGCGGCAAGCAGGCGGCCGTCACGCGGCTGAACAACCTGTTCGCGATCACGACGCCGTTCTCGACCGTGCCGACCTCCGGCAACCTGAACGGCGGCCAATCGTCCACCAACCTGTATATCGGCAACGAACCGTCGTTCCAGTCGCCGTGGGGGTACAACTGGGCCGGGCAGCCGAGCGGCGCTCAATACGTTCTCCCGATCATCATGTCAAGAGCATTCACGACCGCCCGCGACGGGCTGCCGGGCAACGACGACATGGGCGCGACGTCGAGCTGGTACGTGTGGGCGGCACTCGGCATGTTCCCGGTCATTCCGTCGGAAGCGGGGCTGGCGTTGTCCACGCCGCAATTCAGCGGGATCACCGTCTGGTTCGGCAACGGCAAGACGCTGCGGCTCGAAAGCGACAAGCAGGTCGCGATGGACGACTCGGGTCACCCTTCGTTTGCGTATATCCAGTCGCTGAAGGTCAACGGCGCGGACTATGCGGGTTCGTGGCTGCCGCTGGGCACCATCGCCAACGGCGGAACGATGCGCTACGCGCTGTCCGCGACGCCGACGCAATGGGCGGCCGCCGACAACCTGACGCCGCCGTCCGGGCCGAGCGCGGACTACACGCGCATGACGGCCGGCGTGTCGCCGGCGGCGATGCGGATGGGCCAGGCCGGCGCGCGCTGACGACGCAATCAGGGAGGAAAACAACGTGAAATCGAAAGAACGCCGGAAATTCCTGTCCTACAGCGCCGCCCTGGTCGGCACGAGCTGGCTCGCCGGCTGCAATGGCGACATCGATTCAATGTCGGGCGTATCCGGCTCAACCGCGAGATGGCGAAGACAGTCATCGCCAGACTCGACGACGCGATGTTGATCGCGAAAGCTGGCGTTGCGGACGCGTCTCGAGATACTCGAGCCCATGCGCGCGGTCGTCGCGATGCGCGTTACGGACGCAGCAGATCGAACCCGCCGAATACGACGACACCGCTGAGCGCGATCATTGCGACGGAATGCTGGCCGAAGTAGAGAATCGCGGCGGCAAGCCACGTCGTGATGCAGAAGGCGCCGATGCGGGCCATCATGTGTTCCTCGAATGCGTGATGAAGTGAGCGCGCCGCACGGCGTTCGCCGCTCGAACCGGCGAGCGGGGCACGAAGGCGGACGGAAACGGCGATCCGCGAAGCCGCGACGGCGGCATCGGCACGCGTTGCGTACCACGCCCGAAAGGGCGGGAGTCGGAACCGGCGATGTTGCGCGATCGTGCCCGGAGGCGGTCGAAGCGCGAATCCGGCAGGCGAAGCTGCAAGTTTACCAGCGTCGCTTCGCCGCCATTCTGGCCCTTTCGTGACGAAACCGATGCGATCTTCCGGTAAATCAATCAGGCCCCGATACTCAAGTTTCGTGTGACGAATGCCGTAAACGAGTTGGAAGGCGTTTCCCTTTCACCGTCACGATTCGTTGACCGACACACGGACCGACACGATGCAGATCGATTTCTCCACGACCACGCGATCCCCGCTGGCGGACGGCAGCCTGAGCACGAATACGTCGCCGGGTGCCGCGACGGCAACGTCGGCCACCGACGGCGCAACGGATACCGCGGGCACGACCGGCACCACCGGCACGAAGGGTTCGACCGGCGGCGCCGGCGAAACGCTCGGTGCATCGGGCGCGTCGTCGGAGAGCCCGGCGGTCGGTCAGTTGAAGGCGCTGATCGAGCGGCTGCAGAAGCAGTTCGCGACGCTGGAGCGGCTGATGGCGAGCGCGGCCCAGCGCGCGAAGGACGACCCGGCCGCGGCGGTCGAACAGCAGTCGCTGAGCGCGGAGGCCAGCGCGATTTCGGCGGCGCTCGCGACGGCGATCTCGCAGCTCGCGCAGGCGATCGAGAAGTCGGGCGGCTCGTCGGCGGGCGGGCTGGTGTCGACGCAGGCCTGACGGTTTCCCGCCGTGCCGCGGCCCGGTCACGGCTGCGTCGACCGCACGCATTACAATCGCAAGCTTGTCTCCCTCGACAGGACGGCAGAACGATGCATGCGGAACTCGACGACGACGAACTCGTCCGCTTCGACGCGCACGGCAGCACGCCGCTGCCCGCGGCCGACACCGAAGGATGGCTGGACCACGACGGCGCGCGCATCTGGCACGCGTCGTTCGGCCAGGGGCCGCCGGTCGTGCTGCTGCACGGCGGTCTCGGCCACGGCGGCAACTGGGGCAACCAGGTGCCGGCGCTGCTCGCGGCCGGCTACCGCGCGATCGTGATCGACAGCCGCGGCCACGGCCGCAGTACGCGCGACGACCAACCCTATTCCTACGAACGCATGGCGTCGGACGTGCTCGCCGTCCTGGACGTGCTGCACGTCGACCGCGCGCGCTTCGTCGGCTGGAGCGACGGCGCTTGCATCGCGCTCGTGCTGGCCGCCCGCGCGCCGGAACGCGCGGCCGGCGTGTTTTTCTTCGCGTGCAACATGGACCCGGGCGGTACCAAGGAGATGGTGCCGAGCCCGTTGATCGATCGCTGCTTCGCGCGGCACCGGAAGGACTACGCGCAACTGTCCGCGACGCCGGACCAGTTCGACGCATTCGTCGCGGCCGTCAGCGAAATGATGCGGACGCAACCGGATTACCGCGCGCAGGATCTCGCGGCGATCGCCGTGCCGGTGACGATCGTGCTGGGCGAGCACGACGAATTCATCCGGCCCGACCATGCGGCGTATCTGGCGCGCACGATTCCGGGCGCGACGCTGACGATCCTGCCCGGCGTGAGCCATTTCGCGCCGCTGCAGCGGCCCGCGCGGTTCAACGCGGCGTTGCTGGCTTTCCTCGACCGGCTGCCGGGCTGACGCGCGGCCCGCCGGCGGGCGCGTTCGTTGCTCATGCGGCGTGTCGGTGTTGGCGGATCTGACAAGACTTATCTCTTTTTCATCGATTCTCGATGCAGCGCCATTCGGCCGCCGGATTGGATGCGGTTAAAACCGACAGGTTTTTCCGGCAAGTCGGTGAACGGCCCGCGATCGCAGCAGTGCGATCCGGCGTTTCGCATATCTCATAAGTTTTTCTTTCGGCTCGCGCAACATATCGTCGATTGTTGGCGGCCGGCCGGCAGTGGATAGTCCTGCTTCGACAGGCCGGCCGCCGCGATCGCCGCGCGGCGCATGCGGATCTGTTGCCCATGCAACCACCCCACATCGAAGGAACCGCAACCATGCGATTCAACGCGACACGTTTTGCCGCGACCCTGTTCGTCGCCGCGTGCGCCACCGCCACGGCCGGGCGCGCGGCAGCCGTCACGCAGGACGACATCCACGACACCGTGACCCGCCACGTCGCGCCGCTGATGAAGCAGTACGCCATTCCCGGCATGGCGATCGGCATCGTCGCCGACGGCAAGCCCTACGTGTTCGACTACGGCGTGATGTCGACGCAAACCGGCAAGCCCGTCACCGGCGACACGCTGTTCGAAATCGGCTCCGTCAGCAAGACGCTGACCGCGACGCTCGCGTCCGACGCGCAGGAAGGCGGCGAGCTGTCGCTTGCGGACCCGGCCGGCAAGTACCTGCCCGCGCTGCAGGGCAAGCCGTTCGGCGGCGTGACGCTGCTCCAGCTCGGCACGCACACGCCCGGCGGGACGCCGCTGCAGGTGCCGGACGACATCCGCGACGACGCCGGCCTGATCCGCTATCTCGACGCGTGGCGACCCGCGTATGCGCCGGGCACGCACCGCAAGTATTCGAACGTCGCGATCGGGATGCTCGGGTGGCTCACCGCGAAGGCGATGCACAAGGATTTCGCGACGCTGATGGAACAGCGGCTCTTTCCCGCGCTCGGGATGACGCACACGTACATCGACGTGCCCGACGCACGCATGGCCGACTATGCGCAAGGCTATACGAAGGACGGCAAGGCGGTCCGGATGACGGAAGGCATGCTGTGGCAGCAGGCATACGGCGTGCGGACCACGGCGGCCGACCTGTTGCGTTTCGTGCAGGCGAACATGGGGCTGATCGATACCGCGCCGCGACTGCAGCGCGCGATCGAACGCACGCACACGGGCTATTTCCGCGCGGGGCCGCTGACGCAGGACTTGATCTGGGAACAGTATCCGTATCCGGTCGCGCTGCCGACGCTGCTCGAAGGGAACGCGCCGAAGATGCTGTTCAATGCGACACCGGCCAGCGCGATCAAGCCGCCGCTGGCGCCGAGCCCGGACACGTGGATCAACAAGACGGGCTCGACCAACGGCTTCAGCACGTATGTCGCGTTCGTTCCCGCGAAGCGGATCGCGATCGTCATGCTCGCGAACGGCAGCGTGCCGATCGAGGACCGCGTGAAGACCGCGTACCGGATTCTCGGGTCGCTCGACGGCGGACGGTAACGTCCGCTGTGCCTGCCCATGCGGAAATTGATGAGCCGGCAATCCGGTGTGCGGCACGCGTGACACCGGCCGACGGAGGGGAATCGATTGAGCATCGCATGGGACGGAATCACGGGCGCCGACGTGCTCGGCGACGCGCAGGTCGCGAGCCGGCACGCATTGGCCGACGCGGCGAGGAACGGTGACTGGGCGGCGATGCTGGATCTCGTCGCGAAACAGCCCGCGCTCGTCAATGCGACGCGGCTCGGCGGCACGTCGCTTTATGCGCCGTTGCACCAGGCCGCGTATGGCGGCGCGCCGCCGGAGGTCGTCGCCGAACTGCTGTGGCTGGGTGCATGGCGCATGCTGCGGGATGCCCAGCGCGAGCGCGCGCTCGATATCGCCATGCGGCGCGGACATCGGCATCTGGTCGAGCTGCTCACGCCGCAGCCGCGACGCTCCGTGCCCGGCGACACGCTGCTCGAAATCCAGCGCCATTTCCACGCCATGATTGCCGGCCGCATCGCGCACCTGCGCATCGACGCGCTGCGCTTGCCCGAACTCGAACCGCTGCTCGAACTCGACGCGCAGGCCGAACGCATGTGGTTCGCGGTGCCGGGCATGTATGGCGGATTCGGCTATGCGCTGCGCACGGACGGCGACGCGGCCGTGCTCGTGTCCGAGAGCTGGAGCCGCGTGGTCGGCGGCTCGGGCCAGCGGCACGAGATCACGGCGAACGGCTGCACGCTGGTCGAAGAGGGGTTCGTCTGACGAGCGCACGCGCATCGCGGCGAGCGCGGCGCGTGCTCGCTCAGGCGACTGCCGTGTCGATTGCCGCCACTCCCGCCGTACCGCGCGAGGTCGAGCCCTGCACCGCCGCAGCGCCCGCGAGACGCCGATAGCGCGCGAGCGCCCACAGCGGGAAGTACGCGGTGTAGCCGTGATACTTCAGATAGAAGATGCGCGGAAAGCCCGGCGCATTGTGCGAGCGGTGCCACCAGAAGCCGTCGTCCTGCTGCACCGACTGCAGATACGCGATGCCGCGCTTCACCGAGTCGGATTCGCCGTCGCCGAACGCCATCTGCGCGAGCAGCGCCCACGCGGTGCAGTTCGACGTGCTCTCTCCGGAGTTGGTGCCGGCGAGCGTCGGGTCGATATAGCTGTCGTTCGTCTCGCCCCAGCCGCCGTCCGCATGCTGTCGTGCGCGCAGCCATTCGAGCGCGCGCGCGATATAGGGCTGAGACTTGTCCTCGCCGGCGAGCGCGAGCGCCGGCCACACGCTCCACGTGCCGTACAGGTAGTTCGTGCCCAGCGGCCCCACCAACTGCCGTCGGGCTGTTGCGTGCGCTTCGTACGTCGATGCAGCGCGCGAGCGACGCGCGGTCGTCCGCGCGCTTCGTGACGCCGACACAGCAGCACGCGGCCCGACACGTCTTCGGTCGGCGGATCGAGCAGCGCGCCGTGATCGGCGAACGGGATCGCGTTCAGGTACAGGCGATCGCAATCGGCGTCGAATGCCGCGAAGCCGCCGTTGCGCGATTGCAGCCCGCGCATCAGTCGAGCGCACGTGCGACGCGCTGCGCATACGGGTTCGTGCCATCCGTGTTGCGATGCGTGCGGCCGCGGCGATCGAGCATCGCGGTGACGAGGCGCGCTGTCGTCGATGTCGGGGTAGTACGGGTTCGCGTACTGGAACGCCCATCCGCCCGGTTCCGTGTCGGCCGGCGCGTTCTCGATCCAGTCGCCGCGCAGGTCGTTCACCTGGCGCTCGGCCAGCCAGTCGTACGCGCGCGCGATGCGTGCGTCGAGTTCGCGCAGCGCGCCGGCCGGCTCGCCGGCTGCTTCCGGCGCCGCACGCCGCGCGCCTGCTCGAGCGCCATCGTGCTCCATGCGGTCCCACACCGGCGACAGGCAGGGCTGGCAATACACGCTGCCGTCCGGCCGCGTGACCAGCAGCTTCTCCAGCGCGTTTTCGCAATCGCGCCGCAGCGGATGATCGTCCGGGTAGCCGAGCACTTCCATCATCTGATAGCTATATACGATCGGCGGGAAGATGCCGCCGAGCCCGTCCTCGCCGTTCATGCGTTCCGCGCACCAGGCTTCCGCATGCCGGATCGCGCGCTGCCCGCAGACGCTTCGGCATCAGCGGCTCGATATGACGGACCGTGCGGTCGAGCGCGAGGAAGAGCTTGCGCATGCCGCGCGCGGGCGGAAGTAGTGGCGCTCCTCGTCCGGCGGCGTGACGAACAGCTCGCGGATCGAGATGTTGCGCGGATTGCGGCGCGCGCCTTCAGCGAGCACAGCACCAGCAGCGGCACCATCGTCGTGCGCGCCCAGTACGCGACCTTGTACATCGAGATCGGCACCCACTTCGGGAACAGCACGAATTCGATCGGCATGAACGGCGCCGCGCGCCACGGCACCTGGCCGAACGTCGCGAGCAGGATGCGCGTGAATACGTTCGAGCGCGCCGCGCCGCCGAGCGTCAGGATCGCGTCGCGCGCGCGGACCATGTGCGGCGCGTGTTCGCTGTCGCCAGCCGCTTCAGCGCGAAGTACGCCTTGACGCTGCACGACACGTCCGGAGCGCCGTCGACGTACAGATCCCATCCGCCATGCGCGTCGAGCCGCTGGATCGCGCGCAGGTGGCGCGCCATCTTCTCCTGGCGCACGTCGTCGATCTTGTCATGAAATGCATCATCAGGATGTATTCCGCGTGATCGTCGCGTCGGATTCCAGTTCGAAACACCAGCTGCCGTCGGGCTGCTGAAGACGCACGAGCGCGTCGCGTCCCCGGGCGATGGCGGTGTCGAGCGCGGACCAGGGGGATGGGGTCGGTTTGTTCATGCGGCGGATAATACCATCCAGCTGGAATGTTTATATCGAGACCTCCGGTGCTAACATCCGCACCATGAAAAAACGCCTCGAACCTGTGTCGCGCGACGTGTCCGCGCCTGTTGAACCGGCTGGCGCGGCCGGCGCACGGGCGCCGGAAGGATCATCGGCGCCGGCCGCCGCCCGCCGCCGGCGTGCGACGGAAAAAAGCGCCGGATCAGGTGCGCGCGCAGTTGCTGGCGGCCGCATCGGAGATTGCGACGCATCACGGCGTGGCCGCGTTGACGCTCGATGCGGTGGCCGAGCGGGCCGGCGTGACGAAAGCGCGCTGCAGTATCACTTCGCGAACAAGCAGGGGCTGCTGGATGCGCTGTTCGGGCAGGCGACCGAGCGGTTCAGCGCGCAGATGGCCGCGCGAATGGCGGCGGATTCCGGCGGGCCGGCGCGGCGGCGCGGGCCTATCTGCACGCGGTGCTCGACGACGCACAGCCGGCCGCGAGTACCGATGTGCTGCGCGTGCTGGTCGCGTCGATGATTACGAGCAGGAGACGCGCGAGCGATGGTCGGTGCCGATGCGGGAATGGACGCGGCCCGATCCCGTGCCGCTCGAGCAGGCCGCGACGCTGATGATCTGCCGGCTCGCGGCGACGGGCTGTGGATTTCGGAACTGCTCGACAGCGTCGAGGTATCGGCCGGGTTGCGCACGGAGATCGTTCGTCAACTGGACGCGATGAGCAAGGGCGTGGTTCCGAATCCGGGCTAGCGTATCAGTTTTAAGCGAGTACGTTGAAGCGCCCCACCTCAAACCCGCTTGCTCGGGATCATGCAGTTGGCTATTCTGGTGCGCATGAACCGATCGCATACCCGTTCGATTATTTGCGCCGCAATTTCGCCGGCGGGGTAGCCATCGACTGAACGCATGTCATCACAACCCGCCGGAAGGCGGGTTTTTGCTTTCCGGGCAATCGATCGAGAGCCTGGAAATGCAGACTGGAAGAATCACACGACGTCATCGAATGACGTGGCGTTGCTCCACATGGTATGCGGCAAGATCGCGTCCGGGAAATCGACGCTCACCGCGAGGCTCGCAAGCGAAGCACGGACCGTATTGATCATCGAAGACGTCTGGCTCGCTCGCCTCTATCCGGGCGAGATTCTGTCGATCGACGACTATGTCCGATGTGCAAAGCGCGTCAAGGATGTGATTGCCGATCACGCCCGCGGTTTGCTGCAGGCCGGCGTTTCGGTGGCTCGATTTTCCGTTCAATACCGTCGCTGCGCGCGTGTGGGGGCATGGCGTTTCGCAGGCCGCCGGCTGCGACCATCGACTTCATTACCTCGACGTCAGCGATGCGGTTTGCAAGGCGCGTCTGCGCGCGCGCAATGCACGAGGGGAGCATCCGTTCCAGGCATCGGAAGCCGAGTTCGAGCAGATCACGCGGTACTTCGTGGCGCCGGATGCGACGGAAGGGCTGAATGTCGTGACTTATGACGAAGCGGGGGCCGTCAGTGCACAGGCGTCGAGCGCTTCGCGGTCAGCGTCATGAAGTTCCCTCGAGAATGACAAAGGTGCCGGTTGCTCCGGCGCGGAGCGCCTTGGCCGCCTGGTATTCGCGGCTCTCATAGAAACGCTTGGCTTCGGCGAACGAATCAAACTCCAGGACCACATGCCGTTCGTGGGCCTCGCCTTCGAGGTTTTCATGCTGTCCCGACAAAGCAATAATCTTCGGACTGAAATTGATCATTGCATCGCCTGCGGCTTTTGCATAGGCGGCGTAAGCCGTTGCATCCGAGATGCTCACGTGTGCGATTAGGTAAGCTTTTGGCATGTCCATCTCTCTTTTGTCGTATGCGTCATGCAAGTCAACGCGGAGCGGGTGCTTGCAACCGCCCACGTCGAAGATATCGATCTGCAGTAGCCGGTTCTAATTCGACGCGGCGGGCCTGAACGCTTGCGGGACCCTGCTCGCTTCCTGACGATCGATCATCCAGCCGGGATAGTGGGGAGGCAAAGGCGCTCACGGCATCAAGACGCGCAAGCTCCTCCTCTCCAAGAACGACATCGACCGCGCCGAGATTGTCTTCGAGCTGTTCGACCCGTTTAGCGCCAATAATGACGCTCGTGACATGCGCTTGGCGAGTAACCAGGCGAGCGCGATCCGGGCGACAGAGACGCCGCGCGCGTCGGCGATGGCGCGCATCTGCGCAACGCACGACCAGGCTCGATCGAGATCGACCGGCCGGAAATCGAAATTGCGGCGCCTCGAACCTTCTTCGGTCGTTGCCCCGGGGCCAAACTTCCCGGAAAGCAATCCGCCGGCGAGGGGTGACCAGACGAGCAGCCCCATGCGCTCCTCGATAACGAGTGGCACCAGTTCGCGCTCCACGTCGCGTCCCGCGATCGAATAGTAGGCCTGGAGCGTCTCGAAGCGCGTGGCATGTAGCGCTGCACTCAGCCCGAGCGCTTTACCCGATCTTGCCTGCGCGCCAATTCGATACGCCGACATAACGGACCAGCCCCTGCCGCGTGAGATCGTCGAGGGCACGCAACGTCTCTTCGATCGGTGTGACAGAGTCGCTGGCGTGAATCTGGTAAAGGTCGATATGGTCGACTTGAAGCCGTTCCAGGCTTCTCTGCACGGAATCCATGATGTGACCGCGCGATGCCCCCTGTTCGTTGGGTTTCGGGCCCATCGCGCCGGCTGTCTTCGTAGCCAGCACGATCTCGCCTGCGTGGTACCCAAGGTCTCTCAGCGCCTGTCCGACGATGCGTTCAGACTGGCCAAAAGAATAAATGTCGGCGGTATCGATGAAATTGATTCCCTCGGCAAGCGCGCGGGCGATCAACTGGTTCGCCTCGTCCTGACCGACTGCGCCGATCGCCGCCCACATGCCGGCGTCAGCATTGCCGCCCAGCGTCATCGTGCCGAGGCACAGTTCGGAGACGTACAGGCCGCTGCGGCCAAGTTGCTTATATTTCATGGCAGTTCCCTTCAAGATTGACCGGATGAAATGCGGCGGTGTCCGGTCCGTGGCGTCCCGCACGTCAGGATGTCAGTTGCTTTGCGATCTTCCGGACCGAAGCTGCCCGGCGATCATGGCGACGCGCGCGCCATAGCGGCGCGCCGTTTCGAGGTCGCCCGGCGACATCTCTTCGGGCGACGCATCGGCAGGCGTCTGCGCCATCGGCGCGATATAGGAGCCCATGCGATTCAGGTCGTCACGCATCGAGGCTTTCACGTTCGCCGGCTTGATATCCATGCTGACCCAGATGCCGCCGTGCTGCCCGGCGAGCAGAAAGAAGTACTCGAGCGTATTGAGCTTGTCACCGTTGATACTTGCGCTATTGGTGAAGCCGCCAAAGGTCTTGTTTTGCCACCCGCACTCGAACCAGATCTTCGAGGATGCGTCCGCGAACTTCTTGAACTGCCAGCTGGGGCCGCCCATGTAGGTTGGCGAGCCGAACAGGATCGCATCCGCGCCGGCAAGCGTTTCCCAGGCCTCCTCCGCAATGTTTCCGTCGGTGTCGATTGCGACCAGTACGGCGCCGGCGCCTTCGGCGACAGCTGTTGCCATACGCTCGGTATGCCCATAGCCGGAGTGGTAGACGACGGCCGTTCTGACTGGCGAGGTGTGCTGAGTCATGGTTGCTTCCTTTCGTTCACATTGTCCTCTCGGGACGACATGGCAAACTCTACTGAGTCACAACTGAGTTATAAATAGCGGTAAATTGAACGGTCTGTAACTGCCCGGGTGAACA